>JAPPPC010000822.1 GCA_028817685.1 Rhodospirillaceae bacterium | reverse complement strand
AATCGCTGATCGATCGCCGCCGTCCATACGACCTTCGCCCCGCCATAGATGGTTCCGTAAATGCCGATCGCGTCTTCGTCGACCTGTGGCTGTGCGCCCAGGAACGTGATCGCCGCCTGTACGTCGGCAACGCGGCTGTGGGGTGCCAGCCGGTCGCGCGTTCCCTCACTCTTGCCCCAACCCTTGTAGTCGAACGTCAGAACGATGTAGCCCGCATCGCATAGCACGCGCGCATTGTCCGGCAGATATAGGTCTTTAACGCCCGTATAGCCGTGGCAGAGCACGACGCCGGCGCGGATGTCGCTGGTGGCCAACCCTTCCGGCAGATACAGATCGCCATCGAGCTTGTGGCCTTCGCTGTAGAAGCTGACCGGCTGTTTCTCCATCGTGCGATCCTCCTGGCTCTGGTATGTCCGCGAACGACGGTAGCATCGCCATCGAATTGACGCCAAGCGGCCCAAAATATGGCGTGAATTCAGACGGTTCGCTTTATGTGATGAGGGTCACCGCGAACGCTCCCGAATCGCGCTAACATCCTCGAAATTCGGTGCAATGGCTTGGATTTTTGATGAATCCCGTACTTTCCATAGCCCTTAGCGGTTTGCAGGCAGCGACCAAGCGGCTAGGTGTGTCGGCGAACAACGTCGCCAACGCGCTGACCAGCCGCCCGACTACGGGCCAGAACGCCCGGCCGGCCGGTGTCTTTGCGGCGCAGGAGGCAGTGGATCGTGCTTCGGGCGATGGTGGCGTAAGAACGGAGGTGCGTGAGCGCAATCCCGCAACCGTTATCGGCCCCGATCCCGCGAGCCCGACGGGGCTTTCCGCTTTCCCGAACGTCGACCTAGTGGAAGAGGCAGTGAACCAGAAAGTCGCGCTGGCGAGTTACAAGGCGAATGCGGCCGTCATTCGCACGCAACAGGAAATCGACGACGCGCTGCTCGATATCGAGACCTAAGGCCTTAAGATTCATTGAAGAAACGGTGCGGCGGTTCGCCGCATGTGGAGGGGTTGTATCTTTGTTGCGACGCAACATATAACACCCGACCTCATTCTTTATGATCTTTGAGTTGGAGTAGAGCGATGTCTGAGAAGCACGTCGGTGGCGGATGCCTGTGGCCCATGTGGGGGCATTCCGAAACCCCGAACCATGAATATTGCGGTGCGAAGCGGCAGGAAGGCCAATCCTACTGTGCGAAGCACTATGCCCGGTCGATCCGCAACCCCGAAGAAGAGACCCAGACCTTCGTCCCGCGCAAGATTGCGGCTTAAGGTCGGCGGTGTTTCAGGGCCGTTGCGGCCCTTACCCAACCGCATTACTTTCCCGAGTTGATACCGCGTCCGCCTGAATGGCGCGGATCACACGGGAGGAATGTGGGATGCGGGATCATACCGTAAACATCGACCGTTCGGTCTCACCGGCGCGCATCGATTTCGCGCCGGTTTTTAATGTTGCTGTGCCGTTCATCGACCGGCATCTCGAAGAAGGCCGTGCCGAAAAGGTTGCGATCCGCGCCGATGCGGGTGACGTGACCTATGGCGAACTCGCGGAAAATGTGAACCGCTGCGGCAACGCGCTGACGGCACTGGGCATTTCGAAGGGCGACCGCGTTTTGATGGTCGTCAAGGATTGCGCCGAGTTCTTTTACGCGTTCTGGGGGGCAATCAAGGCGGGTTTTGTTCCGGCGCCCTTGAACACGTTGCTGCGCGCCCGCGATTACGCCTACATGATTGAAAATTCCGGCGCCGCAGCCGTCCTTCACTCGGCTGAGTTTGCCGCCGAAGTAGCGCCGGCACTCGAACAGGCGGACCACAAGCCGGCCCACGTTCTCCTCGTTTCTGGTGAGGGCGATACGTTGGACGCCCGTATCGCTAGCGCGGCAACGGATCTCGAGCCCGCGCCTGCGGCGGCGAGCGACGATTGTTTTTGGTTGTTCTCCTCCGGTTCGACCGGCTTGCCCAAGGCGGCCGTCCATGCCCATCAGGACATGGTGGTGACCAGCCAGCTTTATGGCGAGGACGTGTTGGGTGTCGGCGAGGAAGATATCTGTTTTTCCGCCGCCAAACTGTTTTTCGCCTACGGCCTCGGCAATGCGATGACCTTCCCGCTTTGGTCGGGCGGCCAGGCGGTGCTGTTCCCGGGACGGCCGACTCCGAACGACATGTTCGACATGATCCAGCGCTACAAAGCGACGGTCTATTACGGTGTGCCGACTTTGTACGCCGCGCAGTTGCAGGCGCTGGAGGGCAATGCGGATTGGGACCTGTCGTCGGTGAAGGCTTGCGTCTCGGCCGGCGAGCCGCTGCCCGCCGATATCTTGCGGCGCTGGAAGGAAACGACCGGCCTCGACATCTATGACGGTATCGGCACGACGGAGATCCTACATATTTTCATCGCCAACCGGCCGGGCGACGTGAAACCCGGCACCAGCGGCCGGATCGTGCCGGGCTATGAGGCGGAAATTTTGGACGAGGATGGCAACAAGGTTCCCGACGGCGAGACCGGCAATCTGCGCATCAAGGGCGGTTCGACCTTGAAATACTATTGGAACAATCCGGAGAAGACGGCGGAGACCATTGCCGACGGCTGGGTCAATACAGGCGACACCTACAGCCGTGACGCGGATGGCTATTTCGTCTGTCACGGTCGCAGCGACGACATGATGAAGGTCGGCGGTATCTGGTGCTCTCCTGTCGAAATCGAAGCGGAACTTGTAGCTCACCCCAAGGTTCTGGAGGCTGCTATCGTCGGCCGTCCCGATGCCGACGATCTGATCAAGCCGGAAGCGCATATTATCCTGAACGATCCGACGCATGCGGGTGACGCGCTGGAAGAGGAATTGCTGGCCCACGTAAAGGCGAACCTCGCGCCTTACAAATATCCGCGCTGGTTCAATTTCGTTGAGGAATTGCCGAAGACGGCAACAGGGAAGATACAGCGGTATAAGCTGCGGTCGGGATAGCACTCAGCTCTTCAGATGTCCGAAGCCGCGATCCCGTTCCTAAATGCCGTCCGCTTTGGCACGGCCGCCGATGTAGAAAGGCTGCTCGCCGGTGGCCAGGATGTCGCCGTCAGGGACAAGCTTGGCATGAGCGGTCTGCATTGGGCCGTCTATCATGGAAAGTTCGATACCGCGCGGTTGCTTATCTCGCACGGCGCCCAAGTGCACGCGGTCGATGCATCCGGCGAGACCCCGCTGCATTACGCGGCCGCGCGCCGGACCACCGAAATGGCAGAACTGTTGTTGCAGCATGGTGCAATTGTCGACCCACGCGATACGCTGGGCCAAACGCCGTTACACTTTGCGGCGATATGGAACGGCGACACGGCGACCACAGTGCTGCTCATCGCACGCGGCGCCGATCCCAACGCCATCGACAAGGACGGGAATACGCCCTTGTCCCTGGCAGAGGACCGGCTGTTCGACGACCTTGCAGCGCTGCTACGCCAGTACGCGCCGCGCTAGTTTCCGTACAAAACCTGCGGCAGCCACAGGGTGATCTGCGGGAAGCCGAGGATCAGGCCGAGGCCGATCAGCTGGATCACCATGAACTGCATCATGCCGTAATAAATATCCTTGAGATCCCATTCCGGGACCACCCCTTTCAGGAAATAGGCGGACAGCGCCACCGGTGGCGAGAGCCAGGCGGTCTGCAGGTTCACAGCCACCAATATCCCGAACCACACGAGGTTCGCCTGCGGATCGGGGATGATGGCCAGCTTCTCGATCAGCGGGATCAGGATGGGCACGATGATAAGCACGATCGGGACCCACTCCAGCGGCCAGCCGAGCAGGAAGATGAACGCCATGATCAGGATCAGGATCAGGACCGGCGACAGTTCCAGCTGCAGCAGGAATTCCGTCAGCATGCCGGGTGTGCCGAGCCGGGAGAATACCGCGCCGAAGAAATTCGAGGCGGCGACAAGAAACAGGATCAGGACCGTGATCTCCAGGGTCTTGATCAGCGCCTCGCCGAATTTCGACAGGTTCATGCGGCGGTAGGCGCAGGACAACAGAAGCGCGCCGCCAGCACCGCAGGCCGCGCCCTCCGTGGGCGTCGCCCAGCCGAACAGGATCGAGCCCAGCGCGAAGCCGACCAGCGCGGCGGGCGGCACCAGTCCTAGGAACAGTTCGCGCGCGACGACGCCCCAATCATTGGCGCGATCCTCTTCGGGCAGCGGCGGGCCGAGTGACGGATTTATCCAGCAGCGCAGCAACGCGTAGGCGGTGTAAAGCAGCGCCAGCATGATGCCGGGAATGATCGCGGCCTGGAAAAGGGTGGTGACCGGCACTTCCAGAACCGGGCCCATGACCACCAGCATGATCGAAGGCGGGATCAGGATGCCGAGCGTGCCGCCGGCGGTGATGGTCCCGGCGGCGAGTTGCACGTCGTAGCCGGACCGGTTCATGGTCTTGGCGGCCATGATGCCAAGGATGGTCACCGATGCGCCGACGATACCGGTTGCGGCGGCGAAGATCGTCGAGACGAACAGCACGGCGATGTACAGCGAGCCCTTGGTCGACGCCAGCATGAGCTGCACGGCGCGGAACAGGCGCTCCATCAGCCCGGCCTGCTCCATTA
>JAPPPC010000386.1 GCA_028817685.1 Rhodospirillaceae bacterium | reverse complement strand
GCCCGGCGCGGCATGATCGACCGCCCCGGAAATAACGGTATCAACGGGTTCGTCTTCTACTTAACCCTGCCGCTGATGCTGTTCCACAACATGGCGACGGCACCGTTGAAGGAAAGCTTCGACGCCGCGTTCGTTATGGGCGCGCTGGGGGCGGCGGTCGCTGTCCATCTCACCGGAATGGCGGCGGCGCGCTGGATCTTCAAGCGTTCGCTGGCCGAGCAGGCAATTCAGGGAATCGCATGCTCCTTCGGGAACACGGTATTCATCGCCCTTCCCATCGCCACCGAACTGTTTGGCCCGGCGGCGACACTGCCGATGGCGCTGCTGATCACGGTAGAGAACGGCCTCATCATGCCGTTCACCGTGGCGCTGATCGAAGTCGAGCGTGTGGATCGCAGCCAGCTCTGGCGGGTTCCGCTGACCGCCCTTGTCGCCGTGCTGCGCAACCCGATCGTCATGTCGGTGCTGCTCGGCGCAGCCGTCGCCTTGATCGGTATTGAGCTGCCGTCACTCATCGACGGGCTCGTTGTCCTGGTAAAGGGGGCTACGGTGCCTTGCGCCCTCTTCGCGATGGGCGCCGCTCTAGCTGGCCTCCCCCTCTCGGAACGCGTGTCGGAGACCGCGATATCCGCAAGTCTCAAGCTGTTTGCCTATCCCGTCTTTATGTACGCCGCGATGGCGATGCTGCCGGACGTCGATCCGGTGTGGCACACGGTGGCTGTCCTGTCCGCCGCCATGCCGATGGGCGCCAATGTCTATCTGATCGCCGCCCGCTATAATACGTTCGAGGCGCGATCATCGACCGCTGTCCTGCTCTCTACGGTCGTATCCGTTGTCACCGTTTCCCTGCTTGTTTTCGCCCTAGCCGACGGTCCCTTCGCCTGGTGACCGAAACCGAAAGGACTCCCATGCCGCTGAAGAGCCTGGATCTGATCCGTGATTTGATCGCCTTCGACACCACCAGCCGAGAATCGAACCTGGCATTCATCGAATATGTCGAAGCCTATCTCGGCAAACTCGGCGTCGAATGCATGCGGGTCTATGACGACGAGAAGCGCAAGGCGAACCTCTACGCCACCTTGGGGCCGCAGGACCAATCCGGCATTTTGCTGAGCGGCCACACTGACGTGGTGCCGGTCGACGGCCAGGACTGGACCAGCGATCCTTTCTCGGTCCGCGAGGCCGACGGAAAGCTGTTCGGCCGCGGCACTGCGGACATGAAAGCCTTCATTGCCATCGCCCTCGCCTACGCACCGGAAATGCTCGAACGGGGCCTGAAGACGCCGATACATCTCGCCTTTTCCTACGACGAAGAGGTCGGCCATCTCGGGGCAAAGCGCCTGGTAGAGATAATCCGCGAAATGCCCGTCCGACCCGCCATGTGTATCGTCGGCGAGTCGACCGGTATGGATGTCATCGTCGCGCACAAGGGCAAGCGCAAGATGCGCGTCCATGTCCGTGGTTTGGAGGCCCATTCCAGCCTGGCGCCGAAGGCCGTCAACGCAATCGAATATGCCGCGGAACTAATTGCCTATATCAAAGGGCTGGCGCGGCGCATCGAAAAGGAAGGCCCGTTCGACGAAAAGTTCGATCTGACGCATTCGACGATCCAGGTCGGGCTGATCAAAGGCGGGGTCCAGCTGAATATCGTGCCGAACAGTTGCACCTTCGATCTCGAACTCCGGCATCTGCCCGACGACGACCCGGTGCCACGCCTGGATGAAATCAAGACCTATGCCCAGGAGACATTGGAGCCGATGATGCATGCGATTGATCCCACCACCGGCTTCACCTTCGAGGATATCGGCACCAATTACAGCCTGAACATAGATCCCGGGGAGGACATCGTCGCACTGGTAAAACGCCTGACCGGCCGCAACGACCATGGCAAGGTCGCGTTCGGGACCGAAGCCGGTCTGTTCATGGAACGCGCAGGTATCCCGACCGTCGTTTGCGGCCCCGGCCATATCGCCCAGGCGCACAAGCCGGACGAGTTCATCGCCCTGGAACAGATCGCCAAGGGCGAGGACTTCATGGCCCAGCTAACGGATTACGTCTGCGGGGAAAGGTAAAGCCTACAGCCCGACGCGTTCTGCCATCGTGTAGGACCTGATCGACTCCGCTACCGTAATGCGGAAGTCCTCGAAAATTTCCGACTTGCCGCGACTCTGCGCCGCTGCGTGATTGGCAGTACCGTGCCACGCCGCGACCGCATCCGCATCGCGCCAGAAGGAGAGCGAGACATATTTTCCTGGTGTCGTAAGGCTTTCGAACCGCTCCACGGAGATGAAACCGTCGACCTGCTCCAACTCCGGTCGCAAAGCGGCCGCGAGGTCGAAATACGCCTCCGCCTTACCCGCCTTTGCCGTCACTTCGAACACCACCACGATCACCGCTATGCCCCCCCTTTTCACGACTGCGTTATACCGGGTTACGCCGCCGGACCGGCAGTATAGGCTTGGTCGAATTAGGGAGACCACCATGCTGAAACCTATTGCGACAATACTCGGCTTACTGATTCTTGCGTTACCCGTCCGGGCGCAACCGACTGCGGTCGAGGCCATACTGATTAAACAGTTCCTGGTCTGCGAGGACGCAATGGCGGCGGGATGCGAATCCTTCGGGCTCAGTAAATTCTCCGACGCGCTTGTCGTGTTCGCAGGCGCAGCGGAAGGCGGAGACAAGGCCGCGCAGAACAATCTCGGCATGTTGTACGAGACAGGCGCCGGGGTGAAACGCAGCGAGGACGAAGCCAAACGGCTCTACAGGCTGGCCGCCGACGCCGGCGTTCCGATCGCGCAGTACAACCTCGCCATGCTTACCGTCACCAAACACGTCATCGGCGACGTCACCGACCCGGATGAGCGGGACCGCGACATGTCGACCGCCTATTTGTGGCTCACTTTGGCCAGCGAGAAAGGCCTCACCCTGGCGACAGAAAGCCGTGAGGAGCTGATCGAATTCATGACGCCGAAGGCACTCAAGGCGGGCAAACAGCAGGTCAAGGACAAACTCGCGAAATAGCCCCCTGTGCCCGACGGCGTGCTAGCATCGTCGAAGGATTGGACATCAGGGAGGTCTGCCCGGGATGGCAACGCGGAAGGTGGTATACGGCGCCCCCACCGACAAGTGCGCGATCACGGTGCGCCTCGGCATCGAGGCGGGCATTTTCGAGGAAGAAGGGCTGGATCTGTCGGTGCGCGTCATCTTCGGCGGTCCAGAGATCGCCGCGGCTTACGATAGCGGCGAAGTGGAAATCGGCGAGTTCGGTTCGCCGCCAGCCATCAATGCTCTCGCCGCAGGCAAGCGCTTCAAGATCGTCGGCGGCGGTTGCCGGCAACGGGCGCATCTCTATTTCTGCGCCGCCAAGGGGATAAACAGTTACGACAGTTTGAAGGGCAAGAGGGTCGGCGCACTCGGCGTCGGCAGTTGTTCCGACTGGATCACCCGCCAAATCGTCAGCCTCAACGGTCTCGACCCGGACCGGGACATCGAATTTGTCCCGCTCCTAAAGGATTACCCGCGAGTCGTGGAGTTGGTCGCGACCGGCGCGCTTGACGCCTGCATGATTGCCGAACCCAACGTTGCCATCGGCGAGGAACGCGGCGTGCTCGACTTCTGGGCCGCCGGGTATGAAGCCCCCTACCTACCGAACTATCAGTGGATCGTCCGCGTCGCTCGGGACGCGCTGATCGAACGCGACCCTGATCTGGTTCGCGCCGTCCTGCGCGGCTGCCGCAAATCGGCCCATTACGCCGCAACCCACACAGACGAATGGGCTGCCCTGTCGGCGCGCCAGTTCGGCATCTCGGAATCCGCGGCGCGCCGCGCGATCGATCGCGAGCTTCCGCACTTCAACTTGGATTGCGAAATCGATTTGGAGGGGCTGCCAATCTCCGCCGACCTGCAGCACTCGCTCGGCGGAATCGCAGCGCCTGTAAGGGCGGAAGATCTGGTCAATCTGCGATTTCTGCCGAGTGACACGGTAGCGGCGTGACGTTATCGGCAGAAAACCACCTGTCGCTGCCAAGCCGAATGTCGCAACGAGCAGCCTAGTCTTCCTCGAAGAGGATGCGTTCGATCTTGTCTGCGCCTTGGCGCAATACCGCTATGTGTTCTCTTCCCGCGGCGAAGGAAACTCTTTGAACCGGCGCGTGGAACGCTAAAGAGGCGACGAACCGGCCCAGCCGATCACGGATCGGTACGGCATAGGCGACCATCCCACCGATAAACTCCTCATTGTCCCAGGAATATTCGGCCTCGCGGACCGCCAAGATTTCCTGCTTCAGCGCATCCCGGTCGCTGAAACAATTCGGTCCTTCCACCGTCAGGTCCAAACTCGACAACAACCTGTCCAAAGCCTGATCCGCGAATGACGACAAAAACAGCTTTCCGCCGGCCGTGCAGTGGAACGGAACCTTCGAACCGATCGGCAACTGGATGCGCAATGGCCATGGTGCATCGACCCGGTCGAGGTAAACCATGCCGTCATCGTCCGGAATGGCGATGTTGCAAGTCTCCCCCAGCGCTTCCGCAACGGCGCTCAAAATTTGCCGCCGCGCAATATGCAGACGGGAGAAAGA
>JAPPPC010000103.1 GCA_028817685.1 Rhodospirillaceae bacterium | reverse complement strand
CGTCCCTGGGCACACCGACTCTCGACATCGTCACCGACGAGGCGCCCGGCGCCTTAAACGGTCTGCCGGCACCGGACGCTGTGTTCATCGGCGGCGGCATTAGCGCCGAGGGTTTGGCGGAAACCTGCTGGGATGCGCTGCCCGCCGGCGGGCGTTTGGTGGCCAACACGGTCACATTGGAGGGTGAGGCGATCCTCCACACCCTGCACGATGGCTGGGGTGGAACCCTAACCCGTATCGGAATTTCGCATGCCGAATCCGTCGGCCGGTTTCGCGCGTGGTCACCGCTACGTACGGTCACCCAACTGCAGGCCGTGAAACCATGACCGGAACGCTTTATGGCATCGGTGTCGGTCCCGGCGACCCGGAATTAATCACGCTCAAGGCGCACCGAATCCTGCAAAGCGTCCCCGTCGTTGCCTGGCCGGCGCCGCTTGAAGGCGACAGTATGGCCCGCCGCATCGCGGCGCCGCACCTTACTCACGATCCGGTCGAAATTCCGATCCGCATGCCCATCGAAGCGACCCAGTTCCCGGACCGCTCCGTCTACGATCAGGCGGCAGCGGAGATCGGCTCACACTTGGACTCCGGCCGCGACGTGGCCGCCCTGTGCGAAGGAGACCCGTTCTTCTACGGCTCGTTCATGTACCTATTCGGCCGGATGGCGCCGCAATACGACATTACGATCGTGCCGGGCATTTCTTCGCTGATGGCGTCGGCTGCCGCACTCGAATCCCCCCTGGCATCGCGCAACGATCTACTCACCGTCGTCCCCGCGCCCCTCGAAGAGTTGGCCCTAACCGACGCCGTCGCCGCCGCCGACAGCGTGGCGATCATCAAGGTCGGCCGCCACCTTACAAAGGTCCGTCGGGTGCTCGGCAAGTTGGGCCTTCTCGACTCCGCGCAGTACGTCGCCTACGCGACGATGTCAGAGCAAACCATCAAACCGCTGACCAGTGTTACCGAAGAACGGGCGCCGTATTTTTCGCTGATCCTGTCGCATAAGCGGGGTGCCGCGTGGCGATGAAAACCGTGCTTATCGTACTAAGTGCTGGCGGCTTGGACGTTGCGCGACAGCTGCAACCAACCCTTGAAGGCGCGGCCGTTCACGGCCTCGCCGGACGAGCCGACGAGGCCGATTTAGTATTCCATGACACGATGGCCCATCTCCGCAGGCTCCATATTGAAGGAGCGGCTATCGTCGGACTTTGCGCCGCGGGAATATTGATTCGCGCCATCGCACCGGTGCTCAGCGGCAAGCGCAACGATGCACCGGTCGTCGCTCTGGCAGAAGACGGCAGTGCCGCCGTGCCCTTGATCGGCGGGCATCACGGCGCCAACGATTTGGCGGTGCGGATCGCGGACGCCTGCGGCGGCATCGCTGCGGTCACAACCGCGGGCGACATACGGCTCGGTTTTTCTCTCGACGACCCGCCTCCTGGCTGGCGGATCCCCAACCCGGAGCAGGTGAAACCGATCACGGCCGCATTTTTGGCCGGCGATGGGGCGCGGCTTGAGATCCAAGCCGGCACGGCAGATTGGCTGGCGAAGGGACCCTGGCGGGAAGACGCCGCCACGCAGGTCGTCGTCACAGACCGGCTGCGACCTGTAGCAAGCGACGCACTGGTTCTCCACCCGCCAACGCTCGCGATTGGTGTCGGCTGCGAACGCGGGACGACAACTGGGGAGTTGCAACACCTTGTCGAGGAGACGCTGAGGGATGCCGGGTTGGCGCCGCAATCCATCGCAGCGATCGGATCGCTGGACCTCAAGATCGATGAACCCGCGGTTCACCAGGTCGCAGCATCATTGGGTGCGCCAGCCCGTTTTTTCGACGCCGCCCGTTTGGAGAAAGAAAGCCCGCGTCTTCAAACGCCATCCGAGATCGTGTTCCAAGAGACCGGGTGTCACGGCGTCGCGGAAGGCGCGGCGCTGGCGCTCGCCGGGCCGGAAGGCGAACTGATCGTCGCGAAACGGAAATCGCGGCGGGCAACTTGCGCGATCGCACGATCGCCGCACGATATCGACACCGATCAGGGGCAGCGGCGCGGACACTTGTCGATCGTCGGAATCGGGCCCGGCGATCCGGCCTGGCGCTCGCCGGAGGCCACTGCCACTCTATCCGAGGCGGAGTTTCTGGTCGGCTATGACCGCTACCTCGATCTGGTCGCGGATGTCGGCGGACAAGCCGAACGCCGGGCCTACGGTCTGGGCCAAGAGGCGGACCGGGTGTGCGATGCTTTGACCTTGGCCGGCGAAGGGCATCGAGTCGCGCTGGTTTGCTCGGGTGACGCGGGAATTTACGCCTTGGCCAGCTTGGTTTTCGAGACACTGGAAACCGCCGCTGACCCGGTATGGCGGCGCGCGGCGATTACCGTCGCCCCAGGCATCAGCGCCATGCAGGCCGCCGCCGCCCGTGCCGGTGCCCCATTGGGACATGATTTTTGCGCCATTTCCCTATCCGACCTGATGACCCCGCGCCGTGTGATCCTGGAGCGGCTGACCGCGGCCGCAGCGGGAGACTTCGTCACCGCCCTGTACAATCCCCAAAGCGCGCGACGTCGCGATCTGTTGCGCCAAGCCCAGGAAACCTTCTTGGAGAGCCGGCCGGAATCAACCCCCGTCGTAATCGCCCGCAATCTCGGACGCGTCGACGAGACCGTGTCGATCACGACACTGGCTGAGCTGGATACCGATAAGGTGGACATGCTGACAATGGTGATCGTCGGCAACAGCGAGTCCCGAATCCTGAACCACGTCGACGGCGCCCGTGTCTTCACGCCGCGCGGTTACGGGATGGCACCGTGACCGTCTACTTCATTGGCGCCGGGCCAGGCGCAGCGGACCTGATCACGGTGCGCGGCCAGTCCCTGATCCAGCGGGCGTCGGTCGTCCTATATGCAGGATCGCTGGTTCCGCCAGAGCTCATCGCCCTGGCGCCCTCAGACGCGACGGTCATGGATACTGCGCCAATGACGTTGGACGAGATCATCGACGAGATCGGCCGGGCCCATGCCGCCGGGCACGACGTCGCCCGGGTCCATTCCGGCGACCCTGCCCTCTACGGCGCGATCGCGGAACAAATGCGGCGGTTGGACGCGCGGGGAATTCCCTACGACATCGTCCCAGGCGTGCCCAGCTACGCAGCGGCGGCAGCTGCGCTCAAATCGGAACTGACTTTGCCGGGCGTGGCGCAGACAATCGTGCTGACCCGCACCGCGACTCGCGCCTCAGCAATGCCACCGGGGGAAGAATTGGAATCGCTGGGCCGCAGCGGCGCAACTCTGGCGATCCACCTGTCCATCAACAATCTGGCGCGCGTCGTCCGCGACCTGATACCGCACTATGGGCTGGACTGCCCGGTCGCTGTCGCCTACCGCGTCTCCTGGCCGGACGAATTAATCCTGCGAGGCACACTCGCCGATATCCGCAACCAAGTGAAAGAGGCGGGGATCACCCGGACGGCGCTAATCCTCGTCGGGCGTGTGCTCGACGCGGGCGATTTTGCGGATAGTCGTCTCTATGCCAAGGACCATCACCACGTCTTGAGGCCGAAACGATAGATCGAAGTTTTTAAAGTAGTAGAGCGAATTCACGCGGTTGTTGGATCGCCGAAAGCGGTACCAACAAGGCGCGATCCGCACTAGCCGCCCCGCTCCGCCTTTTGCAGGAGCCTGATAATGTCATTATCTCGACCGTCGCGGGCCCAGTCGAGCGCGCTACGGCCGGTATAATCCAGGATTTTTGCGGTCGCGCCGCTATCGAGCAAGAGTTGCACGATGTCGTAGTAACCAGCCGCGGCGGCCATCATGAGTGAGGTTTGTCCTTGGCCGTTTTGCAAGTTCACGTTGGCCTCTACCTCAATCAAACGCTCGACGACTTCCAAATGCCCCTGGCTTGCCGCCCAAATCAACGCCGAGCTACCGCCCTTGTCCTGCCTGTTGACCAAAGCATCCAGAGACAAGGTCAATTCGACAATCTCAATCGACCCGTTGAATGCCCCAAAGATCAACGCCGTCCTGCCATCCGGATCCGGCAGGTCGACCCGAACCCCGCGCTTGAGCCAGTATTCGACAACGTCGGCATTGCCGATCGCAGCAGCATCAAGCATAGGGTGTGTGGCCGTTAAATCGGTCTGTGCATAAATAGGGCCCCCAGCCAGCAATGGCCCGGCGATTGCCAAGACACTGACCCATCGCTTCATGAGCCCGCACCCCCGCGCACAGCGACCTGCGTTTCGATCCACCGCAAGGCTCCTTCCAACGATTCCACGCTCTCTCCCGCTTCACGTACTGGCGGCTCGACCATCACAACGGGGATTTTCAGATCCCGTGCCGCCTCGATCTTCGCGTAGGTCGCCGCACCGCCACTGTTCCGGCTGACCACCGTATCGATCCGTTCTCGCCGCAGCAGGTCACGCTCTGCATCAACGTCGAACGGTCCACGCCCCAACAGAACCTTGTGGTCCATAAGCGACAATGGTTCCGCCGGTGGGTCGATCATGCGTACCACAAAATGCACAATGGGCAGGCGCGCAAAGGCGCTGAAGCGTAGCGAGCAGACGCTTAAAAACGCCCGCTTAGCCATATA
>JAPPPC010000530.1 GCA_028817685.1 Rhodospirillaceae bacterium | reverse complement strand
GCCCCCGATATAGAGGTTTCCGTGCGGCAAGCCTTTGGGCTGGACACAGACATGGTCGTCCCGGGTTTTTCGACCAGTTCCGATTACGTTCCGGAACGCGACGAAACCTATGTCTTCGATCACGAAACGACGATGGCGATCCTGGCCGGCTTCGGCCATAACCGCCGCGTCATGATTCAAGGCTACCACGGCACAGGCAAATCGACTCACGTCGAACAGGTCGCCTCGCGCCTGAACTGGCCGTGCGTGCGGATCAATTTGGACAGCCATATCAGCCGAATCGACTTGATCGGCAAGGATGCCATCGTCCTGCGCGACGGCAAGCAGATCACGGAATTCCGCGAGGGCATCTTGCCCTGGGCGCTGCAAAATCCCTGCGGCCTGTGCTTCGACGAGTACGATGCCGGCCGCCCGGACGTGATGTTCGTTATCCAGCGCATCCTGGAAGTGGACGGCAAGCTCACCTTGCTGGACCAAAGCCGGATCATCCGCCCGCACCCGTTCTTCCGGATGTTCTCCACCGCGAATACGGTGGGTCTGGGCGACACGACGGGCCTCTATCACGGCACGCAACAGATCAACCAGGGACAGATGGACCGTTGGAACATCGTGACCACCCTGAACTATCTGCCGCATGAGGTTGAGGAAGAAATCGTTCTCGCCAAATTGCCGAGCTACGACAATGACGAAGGCAAGAAGAATATCGAGACCATGGTCGCACTGGCGGATCTGACCCGTACCGGCTTCATGGGCGGCGATATCTCGACCGTCATGTCGCCGCGAACGGTGCTCACCTGGGCCGAGAACACGGATATTTTCAAGGACCGGGGCTTCGCCTTCCGGGTCACCTTCCTCAACAAGTGCGATGAGATGGAACGTCCGATTGTCGCCGAATACTATCAGCGCTGCTTTGGCGAAGAGTTGCCGGAGGCGAGCACCGCGATCACGGTGAACTGAAGGCACGAACATGGCCACTGACGGCGAACCTCCGATCGAAAGCTTCAAACGTGCTGTAGCGTCCTGTTTCCGCGCGATGGCGGATGAGTCCGAGGTGGATGTGACCTTCTCGGCCGAGCCGCCCGGCGTCAGCGGCGACCGCGTGCGCCTGCCCTTCCCCAGCCGGGAACTGCCCAGCGAAGAGGTGGCGCAGGTCCGCGGTGAAGCGGACGCGCTGGCCCTAAAGCTACGGCACCACGACGCACGCCTGCACAGCCGCCGGATGCCCTCCGGCGACGTCGCACCGGTTCTGTTCGAAATGCTGGAACAGGCGCGGGTCGAAGCATTGGGAACGCGGCGGATGGCCGGTGCCAGCGAGAACATCGCCGCGGCACTGGAAGATAAATTCCGCCGCGAAGGCCTGCACCGGGTCAACGACCGCACGGAAGCGACCATGCCGGACGTCGTCCGCTTGATGGCGCGCCAAGCATTCACCGGCGAAGCCCCGCCGCCCGCCGCTCAGCGGGTCTGTGAACTGTGGGAACCGCTTCTTAAGGATAAAATCGGCAAAGACATCGAGACGCTGCGCGAATGCCTGACCGACCAGGCAGAATATAGCAACGCGGTGCGGCAGTTGATCACCGATCTGGACATCGAGATCGGTGCGGAACAGGAATCCGACGACAGCGAATCCTCCGGCGACGAAGCCGACGAAGATTCGATGCAGTCCGAATCCGAGGAAGAAGGCGGCGAATCCGCGGATGCGGCCGGCGAGTCCGGCGGCGAGGCAACGGAGACCGACGGCGGCGACGACGATATGGGCGACATGATGCCCGACGACGCCGACGGTGAAATGATGCCCTCGGAAGGCAGCGAAGAACCGGGGGACCCGGGGAAACGCTGGCGTCCGGAGCACGATCTGTCCAATGTGCCGAAAGAGGCATTCTACTCGACCTATACCGATCAGTTCGACGAAGTCGTCCCCGCGGAAACCCTGTGCGATCCGGAAGAGCTGTCCCGGCTGCGCCAACTTCTCGACCAGCAGCTCTCGCAGCTGCAGGGCCTGATCGGGCGGCTGGCGAACCGGCTGCAGCGTCGCCTGCTGGCGAAGCAGACGCGGTCCTGGGACTTCAACCTCGAGGAAGGGCTGCTCGACACGTCGCGGCTCGACCGTGTCGTGACCAGCCCGCTGCATCCCCTGTCCTTCAAACAGGAACAGGAAACCGAGTTCCGCGACACCGTGGTCACCTTGCTGATCGACAATTCCGGTTCCATGCGGGGCCGGCCGATCACCATCGCCGCGATGAGCGCCGATATCCTGGCGCGCACGCTGGAACGTTGTGCGGTGAAGGTCGAGGTGCTGGGCTTCACGACCCGGGCCTGGAAAGGCGGCCAATCGCGCGAGAAATGGATTTCCGAGGGCAAGATCGCCAATCCCGGCCGCCTCAACGATCTGCGCCACATCATCTACAAGGGCGCCGACGCCCCGTGGCGGCGGGCGCGCAAGAATCTCGGCCTGATGCTGCGCGAGGGCTTGCTGAAGGAGAACATCGACGGCGAGGCGCTGCTTTGGGCGCATGACCGTCTGCTCGGACGCCCCGAACAGCGCCGCATCCTGATGGTGATTTCAGACGGTGCGCCGGTCGACGATTCCACCCTGTCGGTGAATCCCGGCAACTATCTCGAACGGCACCTGCGCGATGTCATCGACTATATCGAGACCCGCTCGCCGGTCGAGTTGCTGGCCATCGGTATCGGGCATGACGTCACCCGCTATTACCGTCGGGCCGTCACCATCGTCGATGTCGAGCAGCTCGGCGGCACGATGATGGAGAACCTGGCCGAATTGTTCGACGAGGAAGACATGCGCCGACCCGCAGCCAGTCTGCGGCGCGCCGCCCGCTCGATGGGCCGCGTCGGCTAGATCAGATCAAGTTTAGATGGAACCGTTAGCGGTTTCATCTAAACTTGTGAATCCGGCTAAAGGCAAAATTCAGGCACAAAACAAAAAAGCCCGCTCTTAAGCGGGCTTTTCTTTGCGGTTTGGACCGGTTTACGAGGCTTTGGCCGCCGCTTTCTCGATCCGCCGCTTGATACGCAGCGCTTCCGGCGTCAGCTTCCGGTTGGACGTTCCGAGCAGAAAGGCGTCGAGACCGCCATTTTTCTCGATCGTCCGGATCGCCCGGGTCGAAACGCGCATCCGGACCATCTCGCCGAGCGTATCGCTCATCATCGATGTCTGCTGCACGTTCGGCAGAAAGCGCCGGCGCGTCTTGTTATGCGCATGGCTGACATTATTGCCTGCCATAACGCCCTTACCCGTAATATCGCACCGTCGCGCCATGATCCGTTCCTCTAAACCTGAAAACCTCGCGGAATCGTGCGAGGGCGGCGTCTTTTACGGCACCCGCCGCACCCCGTCAAGTCGTCCCGCGATACGCCCTGAAAGAGGCGTCTACTCGTCCCAAACCCTATCGGTCAGCGGCAAACCTTCGATCGCCGCACTCGTCAGCGGCCGGTCGGGCGTAATGCCGGCTTGCTCAAGCAGAGAGGCCACCTGACGCATATGCTGCGTCGAATGCCATACGGTGCGCTCCAGCATCTCGTGACGCGTCGTACCGCCGAAATAAGTCGGCACCTGGCCCGAGAAATCCTCGCCCTGCGCGCCTTCCCACCAAGCGTTGAAGCGGGTCCTGACGGACTCGCCGAAATCGGCAATCTGCGCGCTGGTCTGCATGCCGTCCGGTGGCGGCGCGACATAGCTTTCATGCGTCAACGTCTCGCCCGTATCTTCCATGTCGAGGAAGGCGGTCGGGACCTGGAACACATGATGCAGCAACACCAGCCAGGAGCGCGGCCGGTTCGGCAATTCCCGCGACAGGTTCTCGTCCGGCATCTGTCGGACCAACCGGATCGCGGTTTCCAAATTACCATCGAAACGCGCAGCCAGCTCGGCAGGCGACAGTTCCGGTGCCGGATCGTCCTCCAGATCGAGGAAATCCACCACATCGGCGATGACCTGTGCGAAGACAAAGTTGTCGCCGCGCGACACGACCGGGATCGAGCGGGCACCAATACGGGCCAGTTCGTCGCGGCCGCCTTTATCTTCCAGAATGTTAATCGATTCGAATTCGATCCCACGGACCGACAGGTATTCTTTTACCCTGAGACAGCTCGTTCAATGAGGCTGCCAGAAAACCTTAATAGGGGCCGTCATGGCGTTATCCTTTCTCACGCGGGTCATGCCGCGCCGTTGGCGAAAATTCGTATCGAAAAAGTATAGGCGCGCAGCGTCGGCTGGACAACTCGGCTCAGCCTAGCGCCTTTTCCGCCCACAGACCGACGGCAAGCAGATCGTCATCCTTCGCGAAGCCGCCATTGAGCTGCACCCCGACCGGCAGGCCGTTCGGTCCGGTGTGGCGCGGCAAGGTCACGCAAGGCGTCCCCATCGTCGTCCACGGCCGGTTGAAGGTGGCATCACCGGTACTTTCCCGCCCCAACGGCGCTTCACCGGGCGCCGCCGGCGTGATCAGCGCGTCCAAACCCAGCATGAATTCGGCGAACGCGACGCGGCATTTCTGCGCACAATCGATCGCGTCCAGATAGGTCTCGTAATCGGTCACCGCGCCGGGCGCCATCTGCGCCTTGAGACGGTCGCG
>JAPPPC010000191.1 GCA_028817685.1 Rhodospirillaceae bacterium | reverse complement strand
AATCCGGCACTTGACCCGATCACCCTGGAGATCATGTTCAACGGTCTGCGCTCGATCACCGACGAGACTTACATCGCGCTGACCCGCAGCGCCTATTCGACGAACATCAAGGAGCGCCGCGATCATTCGACGGCGATCTGCGCGCCGGACGGTCGGCTGATCGTGCAGGCGGAGAATTCCCTGCCGATCCATATCGCCTCGATGACGGGGCTGATGGACAGCCTGCTGGCGAAGTTCGGACCTGAGGATATTCACGAAGGCGACCTGTTTGTCGCGAACGATCCCCATGTCGCCGGCGGAACCCATCTGCCGGACATCAACCTTGCCCTGCCGATTTTCGTCGAGGGCACGCTGGTCGCCTTCATGTGCAATATCGCGCATCACGCCGATGTCGGCGGCATGGCGCCGGGCTCGATGGCGGGCGGCATGTCGGAAATCTACCAGGAAGGGCTGCGGATTCCCGTCGTGAAACTGTTCCGGCGCGGCGAGGTGCAGCAGGATTTGTTCGATCTGATGTTGTTGAATGTGCGCCTGCCGGAGGAACGCCAGGGCGACTACTACGCGCAGATCGCCGCCTGCCGGCTGGGCGACCGGCGGCTGGCGGAGCTGATCGGAAAATATTCGGTTGCCGAGATGACCGTTGCGTTCGAAGAGATCCTGACCCGGACCGAACGGCGCATGCGCGACGGCGTGCGAACCATTCCGGATGGTGTCTATGAATTCGAAGATGTGATGGATGATGACGGGCTGGGCGCGGTCGATATCCCGATCAAGCTGCGCATGACGATCGAGGGCGACCGGCTGCACGCCGATTTCACCGGCACGGCGCCGCAAGTCCAGGGCAATATCAACGTCACGATGAATGCGACGCAGGCGGCGGTGGCCTATTCGCTGAAGGGAATGCTCGATCCCGATATACCCAACAATCAGGGCGTTCTCGATGTGTGTGAAACGACGGCGCCCGCCGGTTGCCTGCTGAACTGTGTCGCGCCGGCGCCGGTCGCGGCGCGCGCCAACACCAGCCAGCGCATCGTCGATGTGGTGATAGGCGCGCTGGCCAACGCGCTGCCGGACGCGGCGGTCGGCGCCGCCAATGGCGCCAATACGACGGCGGTATTTTCCGGTACCGACCCCGCCACCGGACAGGGCTACCTCTATCTGGAAACCCTCGGCGGTGGGTTCGGTGGCCGCAATGACCGGGACGGTACGGATGGGATCCAGGTGCATATCACCAACACCTCGAACCTGCCGATCGAGGTGATTGAAACCGAATACCCGTTGCGCGTGGAAAGCTATGGCCTGATCGAGGATTCCGGCGGCGCCGGGCGCTATCGGGGCGGCATGGGGATTCGCCGCGTCATCGGTCCGGTCGGGCACGAATGCATTTTCAACGGCGCCGGCGAACGGTTCCGGCACCAGCCTTGGGGTATCTTCGGCGGTGCGTCCGGCGGCTCCGGCCGGTTCGTCCGGATCGGCGCGGACGGCGCGGAAGAGGGGCTGGAGATCAAGCCGGCCGGTATCGCGATGGCGGACGGCGAACGAATCATCGTCGAAACGCCGGGCGCCGGCGGCTACGGACCGGCGGCCGAGCGGGACACGGCCGACATCGAGGCTGACCGGACAAGCGGCAAGTTCAGCACGGAATACCTGCGAGAATACTACGGTTCGGCTGGCGGTGATGATTAGCCGATGTGCGGCAGGAAGCGCGGCCTTGTCCGGCCTTCGTCAATCCTGCTAAACAGCGCGCCGCATCCCGACACTTTGACCGCAAGATCGAGAGCCCCGTTTTGAACCGACATCTTTGGTTTCGTCGGCGCTGGGTAAAACCACGAGTCTAGGAAGAATGACCCGTACTGAAACGACGCCGTCGCCGCGCAAGGCCGCGATGATCGCCTGGATGGACCGTTTTGCCGGTAAACGGGAAAGCTGGTTGCGCCGGAACGAATATTTCCATACCGAGCATCAGCGCTACATGCAGTTCCTCGTGCCGAAGGGTGCGCGCGTTCTCGATCTCGGTTGCGGTACCGGGCAACTTCTGGCGTCGCTCGATCCGGAGTACGGGGTCGGTATCGATTTCAGCAGCCAGATGGTCGAGATCGCGCGCGAGAAGTTCCCCGCGCTGACGTTTGAGGTCGGTGACGTCGAAGCGCCGGAGACGATCGCCAATCTCGAAGGCCCTTTCGACGTCATCATCGTTTCCGACACAATCGGTTATTTCGACGATTGCGAGCAGACGCTGCGCAACTTGCATCAGCTCTGCACGCCGGATACGCGCATTATCGTCGCCTATTTCTCACGCTACTGGGAACCGGTGCTGCGGATGGCGGAGATCTGCGGCTTCAAGATGCGCCAGCCGTCGCTGAATTGGCTGTCGACAGACGATATCGGCAATCTGCTGCATCTCGCCGATTTCGACATCATCAAACGGGACTGGCGGCAGCTCGTCCCCCGCCGCCTGTTCGGCGTCGGATCCCTGATCAACCGTTTCATCGGCACGATGCCGGGGCTGCGCCGGTTGTCGTTGCGTAACTATCTGGTCGCCCGGCCGCTGCCCAAGCAACCCGACGACGGCCTGTCGGTGACCGTCCTGGTGCCCTGTCGGAACGAGCGCGGCAATATTGAATCGGCGGTGACCCGGATGCCGCGTTTCGCCGACGACATGGAGATTCTTTTCGTCGAGGGCAATTCCAGCGACGGCACCTTCGAAGAATGCGAACGGGTCCGGGACGCTTATGCCGGACAATGGGATATCAAGGCGGTCCGGCAGGACGGCAAGGGCAAGGGCGATGCGGTGCGCAAAGGGTTCGACCTGGCGCGCGGCGACGTGCTGATGATCCTCGATTCCGATCTCACCATGCCGCCGGAAGATTTGCCGAAATACTACGCCGCGCTGGTGTCCGGAAAAGGCGAATTCGTCAATGGCAGCCGCCTCGTCTATCCGATGGAGCGCGAAGCGATGCGGTTCCTCAATTGGGTCGCCAACCAGATCTTTTCGCTGCTGTTCTCCTGGTTGCTCAACCAGCGTTTCACCGACACGCTGTGCGGCACCAAAGTATTGCGCAAGCGGCACTACGAACAGATCGCGGCGAACCGGTCTTATTTCGGCGATTTCGACCCCTTCGGCGATTTCGATCTGATTTTCGGCGCGACGAAACTGAACCTCAAGGTCGCCGAGGTGCCGATCCGCTACGCCAGCCGGACCTACGGCGAAACGCAAATATCGCGCTTTTCGCATGGCTGGCTGCTGATCCGCATGGTTGTCTTCGCCTTCTTCCGCCTGAAGGCGTTCTGATGACCGCGCCGGCCAATCCGGCGGACTATCGCGCGATCTGGGAAGCCAAACCGGTACTGCGCGCGGTCTATCGGGATTGGTACGAGCGCATGGTGTCGCATTGCCTGCCAGGCCGGACGTTGGAGATCGGCGGCGGGTCCGGCAATTTAAAGGCCTTTGCGCCGGATGTCGTTTCGACCGATGTGTTGCCGGCCGACTGGCTCGACACGGTCTGCGATGCGCAGCGGCTGCCTTTTGCGGACGGAAGCTTCGACAACATCGTCATGCTCGACGTGCTGCATCATCTGGAGCGGCCGGTCCGTTTCTTCGACGAAGCGTCCCGGGTGCTGAAGCCCGGCGGACGGATCGTCATGTTGGAGCCCGGCATCACGCCGGTCAGCCACATTTTTTATCGTTCGTTCCATCCGGAGCCAGTCGATATGGCCGTAGACCCATATGTGGACGGCCCGATCGATCCGGATAAGGACCCGTACGATTCGAACCAGGCCATCCCGACCCTTCTCTTCGGCAAGCCCCACGACCGGCAGGCCTTTGAACGGCGGTTCGAAGGGTTGGCCGCGATCCGATCCGAGCGGTTGGCGTTGCTGATCTATCCGCTGTCCGGTGGCTTCCGGCCCTGGAGTCTGGTCCCGGCCGGCATGGTCAGACCTCTGAACGGCCTGGAGCGCCTTATGGTACCAGTGCTGGGGTGGCTGGCTGCGTTCCGGCTACTGATCGTGGTGGAAAGACGCCGCTAGCTAAACCGAACGGTCGATGGAACGCGTCACGATCAAAGGCTCCCCCGCCGCGCGTGGAATATTGCCACGGGATCGTCCATAGGCATTGGCGGCGGCGGCGAAGTTGGCGGACGGACGTTGCGGGGGCGCGGTCTCCTGGGCGATCTGTTGTGCGAGGAACTGAGTCGAAGGCTGCGCGGGCCGGCTTAACTGGTTGCCGGTGAAATTGAACCCGCCCGGCGCCGTACTGCGCGGCACTCTGGCGGCGGGCGGCGGGGTATTCTGGT
Organism: Rhodospirillaceae bacterium; assembly: GCA_028817685.1. GTDB lineage: Bacteria > Pseudomonadota > Alphaproteobacteria > UBA8366. The sequence goes on along the minus strand of JAPPPC010000191.1, from coordinate 314 downwards.
TGGCCGAGAGCTGCCGGCTTTGTTCGCCGGCGTCGTTGGGCGCGCGCGGGGGCTGGTCGGGTTTCGGCGGCGGTGGCGGAACGCTGCGTTCGGCAACCGCCGGCGCTTGCCGGGCAAGGTTGCCGACGAACTCCACCACATTGGGCGCAATGACCGTTACTTCTGCCACATCCCATGCTCCGCAGCGCCGGCGCTTGCCCCGATGCGCTGTCCTCCCTCAAACAGCGCCGGCGCGGTAAACCATGTTTTTGGCTTAGAGACATATGGTTAGCAGAGGGTTAACAAAATTTGACATTCCTTTCGGGTTAATTTTC
>JAPPPC010000194.1 GCA_028817685.1 Rhodospirillaceae bacterium | reverse complement strand
GCTCGAACTCCTTGGCCATCTTACGGAACGCTCCCTTGATCCGGCGTTCGATCCGCGCCGCGCGGCCCGGCATGTCTTCCTCGACGACGATCTTAAGACTCTCCTCGCCCGCCGCGCAAAGCAACGGGTCGGTCGCATGGCTACGGGTCGCGAAGTAGCCCGCATCGACGGCCGCTTGGGCGACCTTGTCCGTCGTGCAAACGGCACTGATCGGCAAGCCGCCGCCAAAATGTTTGGAGATGGTGATGATATCGGGATCGACCCCTTCTTCATGCTGATAGCCGAACAGCTTGCCGGTCTTGCCGAGGCCGGTCTGCGACTCGTCAAAGATCAGCAGCATCCCGCGGTCGTCGCACGCCTTGCGCACCGCTTCGTAATAGCCCTTGGGCGGCACGATGACACCGCCGGCGCTGAGGATCGGCTCGGCGATAAATGCAGCCGGCTTGGCGGTGAAGTTGGCGTCCGCCATTTCCATGCCGGATTCAAGGCACTGGAATTTGCAGCTTGGATACTTCAACCCGACCGGGCAACGGTAGCAGTAAGGCGCCAGGATCGACGCTGTCGCCGGTGCAACCACGCTGTGCTTACGCCGGGTCCAGTTGAAGGAAATCGAACGGGTCAGGTAGGAGGTCGACCCGTGTAGTCCGGCATGCAAGCCCACCACATCCAAGCCGCCCGTCGCCTTGCGCGCCAGATCGATCGAAGCCTCGATGGAGTCGCTCCCACTGACCAGGAAAAGTGATTTCTTCAGCGGCTTGGGCAGCAGCTTGCCCAACGTCTCGTGCAATTTCAGACGCGGCACATGCAGCAGGGCATTCGAGGCATGCATCATCGTCTGCAACGTCTTCTCGATCGCCGCCATCATGCGGGGGTGTTGATGACCCAGCGCCGCCCCCATCTGTCCGGACTGAAAATCGAGATACTCCTTGCCCTCGGTGTCTGTAACGATCACGCCTTCGGATTTTTCCAGGACCGGCCGCTCTTCCAGACCGCCCATATAGCTGCCGCTTTCCGTGGGGAACATCCACTGATCGACGATCTTCTTGATCCGGTTCTTCTTCATCCCCTCCCCCTCTCCGGCTCGCTCAGGACAGCGTCGCGGGTGTGTCCAACGTGAACAACTCCTGGGTCCGATGCAGGCCGCGCAGCTGATGTTGCCCCAGAGACATCAATCTTCCGGTGCACTGCGTCGCTGCCTCCGCAAAAGTGTTCGACACCAGTAAACGCCGTCCGACACTGTCGCACAAACTCTCGATGCGGCTGGCTTCATTCACCGCCGGTCCGATGACCGTGAAATCGAGCCGGTCGTACGCACCGACATTGCCATACAGCACGTCCCCCAAGTGAAGCGCGACATCGATTTCCATCGTCGGCTTGCTCGCAGCCACCCGTTCCCTGTTCAGCTCGTCCGTGCGAATAAGCACTTCCAACGCGGCATCCAGTGAACTGCGGCAGATTGCATCGCCTTGCTTGTCGCTGAGATCGAAGGTCGCCAACAGCCCATCGCCGAGAAATTTCGAAACTTGCCCGCCATGCTCGACGATTGGCCGCGCCATGCATTCTAGGTAATTGTCCAGCAACGGGACCAGCGTGTCGCGTGGCACACTTTCGGTCAAATTCGTGAAGCCGCGCAAATCCGCAAACAGGATGACCGCGTGGATGACATGTACCGAGCCCCGCTTGATTTCGCCGTTGAGAATCCGGTCGCCTGCCTCAGGACCGATATAGGTATCGGCGATATTGCGCGTGATCTCCTCGCCCAGGATGGTTTTGATGGTCAAGGCCAGTCGCGGTTGCAGGCGATCGAGGATCGCGATTTCCCCGTCGCCGAACCCGTCCGAGCGATCGGTGGTCCAGGAGGTGAGAACTCCGGCGGGCCGGTCGGCCTGCGTGCTGTCGCCGAACGGCATGATCCGGGCCACATAATCGGTCGCACCCTGACTCCGGAACAGTTCCAACAGTCCGAAATCCACCTGGGCCTCCGGGCCGGTCAACCGCCGCCGCAGCTCGAACAGATCATTGTCGAGCATGTGGGAGAAGGGGCTGGCCTGCCATTCTTCGGTAGGACCGTCCGACCTTTCGATCTCTTCGCGCACGACACCCTCTTCGCGCAGCCAGCGATAGGTCAGCGCCTCGAAGCTGGGATGCAATGTCCGCATTGCGATTTGCCCGCGCCACAGAGGGATGCCCAGATCAAGCAACCCTTCGCAGAAACCGGCAAGCACGTCGTCCAGCGTCGCACCACGCAGCCCCTGTTCTACGAGCCAGTCGCTCAGCGCCTGAACCCGGGCGCTGTCGATTTGATTCTCGGTCTGTGCAACAGCGTCTGTCGGCACGGCTATTCCGCGGCGAGCGCGCCGCCCTGCTCCAGATACCAGCGATAGGTATCGGTTATGCCGTCGCGCAAGCCGATCTTCGCGCGCCAGCCCAAATCGGCGAGGCGACCGACATCAAGCCATTTACGCGGCGTCCCGTCCGGTTTGCTGGTATCGAACACCAGTTCGCCTTCGAACCCGACGACATCGCAAACCGTCTCGACCAGCTCGCGAATGGTGACATCGTCGCCGACGCCGACATTCAGTGCGAGGGAGTCTTCGTAGCGCTGCATGCAGAACAGGCAGGCATCCGCTAGGTCGTCGACATGCAAAAATTCGCGGCGCGGGTTGCCGGTACCCCAGACACCCATTTCCTTGGCGCCCGACACTTTCGCTTCATGCGCCTTGCGGATCAGCGCCGGCAAAACATGACCGGTCTCCAGGTCGAAATTATCCCCGGGCCCATAGATATTCGTCGGCATCACCGAAATCGCGTTAAACCCGTATTGCCGGCGATAGCTTTCACACATTTTAAGGCCGGCGATCTTCGCGATCGCGTAGGGCTCGTTGGTCGGCTCCAACTCGCCGGTCAGCAGATATTCTTCTCGAATTGGCTGTGGTGCCAGCTTCGGATAGATGCAGGAAGAGCCAAGAAACAGCAGTTTCTCCGCGCCATGCCGATAGGCCGCATCGATCAAATTGATCTCGATCGACAAATTATCGTGGATGAAAGCGGCAGGCTGAGTGTTGTTCGCGTGGATGCCACCAACCTTCGCCGCTGCGACGAACACATAGTCCGGCTTTTCCGCACCGAAAAATCGATCGACCGCGGCGCGGTCGCACAGATCCAGCTCGGCTCGAGGCCGCGTAATGACATTCGTGTATCCCGCGCTTTTCAGCGCACGGCAAATGGCCGATCCGACCAAACCGCGGTGTCCAGCAACGTAGACACGTGCCTCTTTGTTGATTTCAACCATTCCCGTGCACCCATAGAAAATGCCGGCGCAGCATACCGCGCCGGCAAGAATTCGGGAATGTTTTCAGAAGAACGCGGTCAGACGACCACGTCGAGCAACCGGCTCGAATCCGTGGTCGGTTCGGAAGAGGAAGACAACTCCGAACTACCGCCGCTGGAGGCCGCCTGCTGAACGAGGCTGACGACCGCCGCCTCGCTCTCGATAGACGATTTGAGGGCCTGCAAACCTGCCTGCAGCTGTCCGCTCAACGCAATCGATTCTGCTGCCATATCTGCGCATCCTTAACCATGTTCGATACCCGGATTATAGCACAGAACATTAACAGCCGGTTAACCAACCGCAATTGGGCCTATTTATCGACGTCGGCCGCCATTTTCATGCTGATGATCTTGTCTGGCCCGTCGACCGCGCCGGTGCGCGGATGGCCCCGCTTGATGTTATCGACATGCTCCATGCCCTCGATCACGCGGCCCCAGACCGTATACTGCTCATCCAGGAACGTCGCATCGTCGAAAACGATAAAGAACTGGCTGTCAGCGCTGTTCGGATCCTGAGAGCGTGCCATCGACACAATTCCGCGGACATGCGGCTCCGTACTGAACTCTGCGTCCAGCTTCTTGCCGGACCCGCCTGTACCGGTACCGGTCGGATCGCCGGTCTGCGCCATGAATCCCTCGATCACCCTATGGAAGACGATGCCGTCATAGAATCCCTGACGTACCAGTTCCGTGATTCGCGCCACATGATTGGGCGCCAGGTCGGGCAGTGTTTCGATGACGACGCGGCCATCCTTCAATTCAAGATAGATCATGTTTTCCTTGTCGCTTGCGGCGCCGGCGCCGCTCGCCAGCAGGAAAATTCCGAATACGGACCCGATCAATAGCAGCAGTCGTCGCACTTTTCATTCCCTTCCTTGGTAAAATCACAAATTCTATCGGAGAGTTGCGGCGATATTGCCGCCATCATTCAAAACGAAACCCGGATCGCCGCCTAGCAGTCGGCTTATATAGACACGCAGCGCCAGATCCCGGGTTACACCCGCCTCAACGTACCGATTGAGATAGATCGCCGCATCGCGGTCCGAACATTGACTATCCATGATTTCGTCTCATCGTCTTTCGGGAAACAATTCGAGCAGACCGTCGCGACTGGACGCGGCAATTCCGCGCTCGGTGATCAGACCGGTCACCAGACGCGCCGGCGTCACGTCGAAGGCGTAGTTCGCGACATCGCTGCCGTCGGGCGTGATCTTCACCGTTTCGATGGCTCCGGCGCCGGTGCGGCCGGTCATCTCGGACACTTCCGCGCCATCGCGCTGCTCGATCGGTATTTCCGCGACACCGTCTGCCAAGGTCCAATCTATGGTCGGTGACGGCAGCCCGACATAGAACGGCACGCCATTGTCTTGCGCGGCGAGCGCTTTCAGATAGGTCCCAATCTTGTTGCAGACGTCGCCGGAACCGGTCGTCCGGTCGCTGCCGACAATACACAGATCGACATCGCCATGCTGCATCAGATGACCGCCGGCATTGTCGACGATCACGGTATGCGGCACGCCGTGATGACAGAATTCCCACGCGGTCAGGCTGGCCCCCTGATTACGCGGGCGCGTCTCATCGACCCAGACATGCACCGGAATACCTTCCTCATGCGCCCGGTATATGGGCGCCGTCGCGGTTCCCCAGTCGACAGTGGCGAGCCAGCCCGCATTGCAGTGGGTTAGGATATTGACCGGCACGCCACCCTTCGCTTCGGACGCCTTCTTGATCAGTTCGATCCCGTGACTGCCTATCCCTTCATTGATGCCGACATCCTCGTCGCAGATTTCCGCAGCCCGCCGATAGGCAGCCTCGGTCCGCGCCGCCGTCGGCAGCGGCCGCAATAGCGCCGTCATCTCATCCAGCGCCCATCGGAGATTTACCGCAGTCGGCCGGGTTCCAGTCAAGCGATCGACAGCCGCCGCCAGCGCCGCATCGCCGGCATCGCCTCGCATCGCGAGCGCCATGCCATAGGCCGCCGTCGCGCCAATCAGCGGGGCGCCGCGGACCTGCATTACCTTGATCGCGTGCGCCGCCTCTTCGACCGACGTTAATCGAACGATTTCAAAACGGTGCGGCAGCTTTGTCTGGTCGATAATCTCGACCGTCTCGCCATCATCCGCCAACCAGATCGTTCGATGCGGGACGCCATCCACGAGCATGCACTACCCCTTCATTCTCCTGCGCCCTCAATACAATGATGCGCCGCCGATCACCAGTATCCGGCCATCAGCTCGCCGGTCCATGACGGTTCGCGCACCTCGCCGCGCGCTGCGAAATCACGCATATAGGGCTTGATGTCGAGCACCGGCGTGCCGTCGATGGCGTCGAGCCCCGCGACTTTGAGCCGCGTCCCGTCGAGCTTCAACAGGCGGCAGACCGTTACGCCGATTCGGTTCGGTCGGTTCTTTCCACGTTGCGCGAATATGCCAAGCTTCGGCCAGTCGGTGTTGCCCCGCGGATGGCGTGCGCCGTACTGCACCTTGCCTTCCGGCACCTGATTGAAATGAAACACCACCTCGATGTGGGAAAAACTGTCGAGCCCGGCGATCGCCTCCGCGTTGAACTGCGATTCGTCCAGTTGGATGACCGCGCGTTCCTTGTCCCAATCATCGTCGGTCGGTTCCGCACGCCCGCCGACGACATGGGCGACCGGTTCCAGCACAATGGTCATGAGCTTTCCTTCACAATTTCCCTCGGACACAATCCAGATATAGGATTTCGAGGTTCGCCACATCGAGCGGCACCGGATTGGTTGCCGCCGTAGGATCGATGGCGGCCGCCGCCGCGACGCGTGCCGCGCCTTCCACCGGGACGCCGACGGCGCCGAGTGTTTCCGGTATCCCAAGCGTCCGTCGCAGTTCGAGCAACCAACCCATCACCCCGTCGAAAGATTGGCTTCCCAACCCAACGAGACGCGCCAGCCTTTCCATTGGCGCCATGATCGCATCTCGATTAAAGCGCAGTACGTAGGGCAGCACGATCGCGTTCGCGAGGCCATGATGGACACCGTAAAGGGCACCGACCGGATGGCTGATCGCATGCACCGCACCCAGCCCCTTCTGGAACGCCGTCGCCCCCATCGACGCCGCCACGAGCATATGCGCGCGTGCCGCCAGGTCGGCACCGTCAGCATAAGCGTGCGGCAGCCAGTCATGCACCAGACGCGCGCCTTCCAGCGCGATTCCGTCGGCCATCGGATGGAAACCCGGCGCACATAGCGCTTCGAGGCAATGCGCCAGCGCGTCCATGCCCGTCGCCGCGGTCACATCCGGCGGCAAGCCGACGGTGAGTTCGGGGTCGGCGATGACGGTCTGCGGCAGCATGCCGGGATGGAAAATAATCTTCTTGGTAGCCGTGGCTTCGTCGATGATCACCGACGCGCGGCCGACTTCCGATCCAGTGCCGGCCGTGGTTGGCACCGCGACCACAGGCGCTATGCCCGCGGGATCGACACGACGCCAATTGTCGCCGACATCCTCGAAATCCCAGAGCGGCCGGCTCTGCCCCGCCATCAGGGCGATACTCTTGGCCGCATCGATGGCACTACCGCCGCCGAAGGCGATCACTCCGTCGTGGCTACCATCGCGGTACGCAGCGACGCCGTCCGCCACGTTGCGACCGATCGGATTGCCCTGAACATCCATAAACAATGCTGTGGGCAGTCCTGCCGCCTCGGTACAAGCGATCGCTTGAGAGATCATCTGCAACGACGCCAATCCCGGATCAGTCACCAGCAGCGGACGATTTATTCCCAGCGCTGAGCACGCCTCCGCCAGTTCCGCAATCCGGCCAGGCCCGAACCGTACCGACGTCGGATAGTTCCAATCGCCCCGCAGGGACGTGGGATCGATCACGTTGTGAGCCTCAGATGAAAGGATTTCGGCCGCGTAAGCTGCACATAACCGACCGCCGACAGGCTGCAGCCTCGGCCGGAATTCTTCACGCCCGTCCAGGCCAGTTCCGGATCGAGATAGTCGCACCGGTTCATAAACCAGGTACCCGTCTCAACCCGCTCGCCGATGGAAATTGCCGCCTCCTGGTCGCCGGTCCATATCGCTGCCGTCAGCCCATAATCACTGTCGTTCATCAGCGCGATCGCCTCTTCGTCGCTGCTTACCTTCATGATACCGACGAGCGGCCCAAAGCTTTCCTCGGTCATCACCCGCATCTCGTGCGTCACATTGACCAAGACTTGTGGCGATTTGTAGGCGGAGCCTTGCCGGTCGTTCCGGAAGGTTTTCGGATCGACCATCGGCCGCGCGCCGGCGCGAACGGCTTCGACGATTTGACCGCGGACGAAATCCGCGGCCGCTGGCCGCACCATGGGCCCCAACGTCGTAGACTCCCGTCGCGGGTCGCCCAATTCTAGATTGCGCGCGCTCAAAATCAGGCCGGCGGTGAAATCCTCATAAACATTCTCGTGCACATAGATCCGCTCGATCCCGCAACAGGATTGTCCCGCATTGAAAAACGCGCCGGATGACAAATTCTCGACCGCATGCTCGATATCGGCGTCGTGCCGCACATAGGCGGGGTCCTTACCTCCCAGCTCAAGCCCCATGCCGATGAAGCGGCCATTCAGTGCTTTCTGCACCGCCAACCCGCCCGCAACCGATCCGGTAAAAGCGACGAAACCCACTTCGTCATGCTGCATCAGGGCAGCCGTTCCCTCATGGGACAGATGAAGCGGCTGGAACACCCCGTCCGGCACGCCGGCGCGCGCCATGGCAGACGCGAACCGTTCCGCGCAAAGCGGTGTCTGGTGCGAGTGTTTCAAGATCACGGTGTTACCGGCCAGCAGCGCCGGCCAAACCGCGTTGACCGCCGTGAGGTAAGGGTAGTTCCAGGGCGCGACGACGAAAACCAGCCCGACCGGTTCGCGGCGGATAAAGCGATTAAAGCCGGGCAGATAGTCCGTCTCGATATCAGCCAGCGCCTCGTTCGCGATATAAGTCATATGACGGGCGCGTTCGCCGAAGCCGTGCAGCTCTCCACGAGCTTGATGCGTCGGCCGCCCCATCTGCCAGGTCAGTTCGCTGGCGATCTCATCGGTTTCCGATTCGAGGAACTCGGTGGCCGAGGACAAGATTGCCTGGCGATCTAGGATCGTCAGCGCACGCCAGGCCGGAGCGGCTTCCTCAGCGCGCGTGATCGCCGCCGCGATTTCCTGATCGTCCGCGAGCGGCCGTTCGACGAATACGCTGCCATCGACCGGCGAGATACATTGCAGTTTGTCGACCATCAGCCGCGCTCGAACATACGGTGCCGCTCTAGGTCGGTGACCTGCCGGTCATGTTCCGACTGCTCCCAGCGCGCTGCATGCAGATAATGCTCGATCACCGCGCCGCCGAACGCCGCGCGCATCGCGTCGCTTTCCTCTAACGCCGCAATCGCGTCGCGCAAGTTCATCGGAACATTCTCCAGATCGTCGCGGTCGTAGACATTTCCCGCCATCAACGGGCCGGGATCGAGACTGTGCTCGATACCGTGCAGACCGGCGGCGATCAGCGCGGCGAAAGCCAGGTAGGGATTACAATCCGCACCCGGAATACGGCACTCGCCGCGAAGGCTGTCGCCGTGTCCGACCAGACGATACCCGGCCGTGCGGTTGTCGCGGCTCCAGGCGATCCGGGTCGGTGCGAAAGAACCGGCCTGGAAGCGCTTATAGGCATTGATCGAAGGCGCGAAGAACAGCGTCATCGCATCGGTGAGCGCCAATTGCCCGGCAATCCAGTGGCGGAAGCTGTCCGACAGCCCCTCTTCTCCCGCCGTGTCCGCGCATAGCGGCGCACCGGCGGTCGCATCCCAAATCGAGGCGTGGATATGGCAGGAGTTGCCTGCCAGATCGTCGCGATATTTGGCCATGAAGGTGACCGCTTTGTCCTGCTGCCAGGCGATCTCTTTGACACCGTTCTTGTAGATGACGTGGCGGTCGGCCATTTCCAGCGCATCCGCGTAACGCAGATTGATCTCCGCCTGCCCTGGACCCCACTCCCCCTTGGAAAACTCGACCGGCACCGCGGCCCCTTCCATGCCATTGCGGATGGCGCGGACCAACGACTCCTCCTTGGTGGTCTGGAAGATGTGATAGTCCTCAATGTAGCGGCCCGCGGTCTGCAGGTCCCGGTAGCCCTTATCCGAGGCCGACTCGTAGCTCTCGTCGAAAATGTAGAATTCCAGCTCCGAGCCCATCTTGACCGCGAGACCGGCCTCGCGCGCCCGGTCGATCTGACGCTTCAGAATCGCGCGCGGACTGTGCGCCAACTCATTGCCTTCATGGTCGACACAATCCCCCAGCACCATCGCCGTGCCTTCGAGCCAGGGAATCCGCCGCAGGGTTGCCATGTCCGGCCGAACGCCGAAATCGCCATAGCCTGTGTCCCAGCTCGCCGCCTGATAGCCCGGCACCGGCTCCATCTCCATATCGACGGTCAACAGATAATCGCAGACATGCATCTCGTGCACGGCGTGATCGAGAAAAAAACTGCCTGTAATTCGTTTGCCAACCAACCGTCCCTGCATGTCAGGGAAGCAGACCAGCACCGTGTCAATGTCACCGCTGCCAATCAGCCTTGTCAGTGTTTCCAGGTCGATATTTCCCGCCATGCCCCTGCTCGCTTGCTTTGCGCTGTACGGACATTTCTGCGATGGAAAACGGGTCCGGGCAAGTAGAACTTGGTGGCATGACAAACGCGTGTCGCTTTGCGACCATACGCGCTGAGAAGGGAGCAGCGCATGACCATACTCGCCATCGACCAGGGAACCACGAGCACGCGAGCGATCCTCTATACCGCGGACGGAGCCGTGTTGGGCCAGGCGCAGCGGGAGCTGCCGCAGATATTTCCCCAGCCTGGCTGGGTCGAGCATGACCCAGAAGAGATCTGGCAGGCGACGGTATCCGTCAGCCGGGACGCGATTGCAGCGAGCGGACGCGAACCAACCGACATCGCCGCGATCGGCATCACCAACCAGCGTGAGACCACGATTGTGTGGGACCGGTCCACCGGCCAGCCCATCCACAACGCCATCGTCTGGCAGGACCGGCGCACGGCGGAAGCCTGCACCGCGTTGCGCGCCGACGGGTTGGAGCCGGCGGTGCAATCGAAGACGGGCCTGCTGCTCGACCCGTATTTCTCGGCGACCAAGATCGCCTGGATTTTGGATCATGTCGATGGCGCGCGGTCGCTGGCCGAAGCCGGCGAGCTCGCCTTTGGGACCGTCGATTGTTTTCTGCTGTGGCGGCTGACCGGCGGCAAGGTGCACGCGACGGACGCGACCAACGCTGCCCGTACATCACTGTTCGATATCCGGACCCAGGACTGGGATGACGAACTGCTGTCGTCGTTCAAGGTGCCGCGAGCCCTAATGCCGGCGGTTTTCGACAATACAGCAGATTTCGGCGTGACCGAGGCGGACCTCCTGGGCGCGGCGATCCCGATTGCCGGCATGGCAGGCGACCAGCAAGCGGCGACGGTCGGTCAGGCTTGCTTCGAGCCGGGCATGGTCAAGGCAACCTACGGCACCGGCTGTTTCGCTCTGATCAACATCGGCAAACAACCGGTCCAATCCACAAACAAACTGCTGACGACTATCGCATACAGGCTTGGCGGCCAGACCACCTACGCGTTGGAAGGCAGTATCTTCATTGCCGGGGCGGCGGTGCAATGGCTGCGCGATGGTGCCGGAATCGTCGAACACGCAGCGGATACCGAAGCCCTGGCCCGCGCGGCCAACCCGGACAGTGCGGTCTATCTCGTACCCGCCTTCACCGGGCTGGGCGCACCCTATTGGGATCCGGAGGCGCGCGGTGCAATTTATGGGCTGACCCGCGACACGGGCCGCGAGGAACTGGCGCGGGCGACCCTGGAATCCGTCTGCTATCAGACCCGCGACCTGTTCGAAGCGATGGCGGGCGACGGTGCCGCGGCTCCGGCCGCCTTGCGCGTCGATGGCGGCATGATCGGCAATGACTGGGCGATGCAGTTTCTGGCCGACATCCTCGACCTACCTGTGGAACGGCCGACGCTAGCGGAGACCACGGCACTGGGCGCGGCGATGCTGGCCGGCATACAAGCCGGGCTCATGGGAGGTCCATCGGATCTGGCCCAACGCTGGCAGCGCGACTCGCGCTTCGACCCGGCAATGGAGGCGCCGGAACGCACGCGCCGCTACGACGGCTGGCGCGATGCGGTCCGGCGAACCCGGAGTGACGTGCGATAAGCCGGCTCAGCCGCCGTAGAAGACGTTATCGCCGAGTTCCTTCATCTCGAGGATCGCCTCGTCCGGGCGGCCATCCGGCGCCTTTGCAACCTGGGCACCTACCACCTCGCCGACGACGATGTGGTGGTCACCCTGCGCGACGATCTCGGTCACCTTGCATTCGACGCTCGCCTGCGCGCAATCCAGGATCGGCGACCCGGTAGCCGATCCCGCCTCGAACGGCTCGCCACTGACCTTATTGCCATCGACTTCCGCCGGCTTGAAGAACGCGAAGGCCTGTCCTTGCTGACCTTTACCCAGCATGTTCAGGGCGAAGGCGCGTGTCTCAGTGACAGCATTCAACGCACCGGAATCAGCCTTGACCCCGACAACGATCAGCGGCGGGCTGAAGGATGTCTGCGTGACCCAGTTAACGGTCGCCGCGGCGATCGAGCCGTCGCCATCCTTCGCGGTCATGACGTAGATTCCGTAGGGAATCATCCGAAGCGCGGTCTTCTTGGCATCATCGTCCATCTGAAAATCTCCCAATCCTCGTTAACCAACGAATTAAATTTCCCTCGTTGGTTGAGGTCAATGCGACAAAGACGTCAACTCTGCTGTAATCTAATTGGCAACAAGTTTGGAGGATCGAATGGATATCGACACTTTCAAGGGCACGATCGCGGGCGACGCGCCGCCGGACGGGCTCAGCCTGGCGTTACAAGCCCTATGGCAGGACGCCAAGGGAAACTGGGACGAAGCCCATAAGCTGGCGCAGGCGCAGAAAGACGAGACCGGCGCCTGGGTGCACGCCTATCTCCACCGGGTCGAGGGCGATTTGCGCAATGCCGGCTATTGGTACCGCAACGCGAACAAGCCGGAATGCACGGCGCCTTTGGCGGAAGAATGGGCCGACATCGCGTCCGCGCTGCTGCGGTAGCGGATTGAGACGTTTGAGATCACCGCGCGCTCAACGGAAGAGTTTTTGAATCTCGATCTTCGCGTCGGGCGGTGGTGCTTCGAACAGGCCGGTTGCGCTGCGGCGCACACCGAGCGCATTCAAGTCGACCAGCATTTCCGCGGTCTTGATCGACGCGGTCAGACAATCGAGAATCGGCACCCCCTCGACTTCCCGTACACCTTGGTCGATCAGGAACATGTTGAAGGGGTTGCCGGCGACCATCAGCATCGTTGCCCCGCGCGCGATCGCCTGTCGGGCCGCTTCGGCAAAGCGGTCGACGTAACGCCCCGGATCGGCATAGGCTTTGGGAAAATCCTCATAGGTAAGCCCAAGGTCGGCACCCGGCACAAACCGGTCCGTCAAGCCATACCGCTTGGCTAACTCGCTGACATGCAACTGCATCGCGGCGTTGTGCGTGATGAAGCTGAAATTGGGCGCAAGCTGACAGGCCAGATGCATCGAACTTTCGGAGATGAAGACGACCGGGATATCGAGCAGCTCACGCAATTCGTAGTAGCCATGATCTAGGGTGTTGATCACCACCACCGCGTCGAATCCGCGTTCTTCCGCGCGCAAAACGCTCTTGATGATCCCCGTAGTGACGATCTGCAATGACGCACGATAGCGGTCCTTGCCATACGGTGTCCCGTCGATACCAAAGGTCGCCAGCTCGGTTCCCGGCCGCGCCACGAACGCCATATGCCGGGCGACGGATTCCTCATAACGCTTGCCATAAGCCGTTGCGCTATCGGCGGTCAGACCGCTGCCACTTTGCAACCAGAGCTTCATGCCGCGTTATCCTGTCGGATCATGTCGGCGCCTTTCTCGGCGATCATTATCGTCGGCGCGTTGGTGTTACCCGTGGTCACGACGGGCATCACCGAGGCGTCGATTACCCGCAACCCGTCAAGCCCATGCACTTTGAGGCGCGAATCGACAACCGCCATCGGATCTTCGCCCATCTTACAGGTGCCCACGGGATGATAGATCGTCGTGCCGTTTTCCTGCGCGTAGGCGCGCATGTCGTCTATGGTTTCGATCGGTACGCCTGGACGGGTCTCCCCTTCCGTGAAAGCGGCGATGGCCGGCGCATCGAAGATCGCGCGTCCCTGCTTCACCCCGGACAGCAACACCTGCAAATCGCTCTCGGCGGAAAGGTAGTTGGGTTGAATGCGCGGCGCTTCCGCGGGATCGGGACTGGCCGCCATGATCGTTCCGCGACTGTCCGGCCGGCCCGGACATATCACCAGCGACATGCCGGGCGCACGTTCGAGCTGGTTCTTCACCACCGGATCGAAACTGACCGGCGCGAATAGGAATTGCAGGTCCGGACTTTCGAGGCCTTCCCGACTGCGGCTGAACACCATGACCGTCGCCGCACCAAAGGTCAGCGCACCGTCGCCGCGCAACACCCATTTCGCAATCTCAGGGATGACACGGGGTACACGCGCCAGCTGATTGATCGTCACCGCGCCCTTTACCCGATGATTGATCCGTACAACGTAATGGTCGGACAGATTGCCGCCGACACCAGGAAGGTCGTGCACCGTGTCGACGCCAATGGATTGCAGATGCGCGCCGGGCCCGACGCCAGAAATTTGCAGAAGATGGGGTGAATTGATCGACCCGCCGCTCAGCAGCACCTCGCGCGCCGCACGCAGCTGCCGGACCTGTCCGCCCTGCTGAAACGCGACGCCAACGCAGCGCTTGCCTTCGAACAGCAGTTTGGTCACCAGGGCATCGGTCTCGATTTTCAGGTTTGCACGGCCTTTTGCCGCCGCCAGATAGGTCGCCGCCGTCGAGCCGCGAAATCGGCCCTTTCGGGTCATCTGCGAATAGCTGACTCCTTCCTGCTCGGCGCCGTTGAAATCCGGGTTCGGCCGGTGACCGGCCTGTTGCGCCGCCTCGAAGAATTTGTGCGATATCGGCAACGTTGTGCGGGCGTCCTGCACCTCCAGCACACCGCTGTCGCCGCGAAAATCTCGGTCGCCACCGCCGGTGTAGGTCTCCGACTTACGGAAATAGGGCAGGACATCATCGTAGGACCAGCCGATGCAGCCCCGCTGCGCCCAGCCGTCATAGTCGGCGGCGTTGCCACGGACATATTGCATGCCGTTGATCGAACTCGACCCGCCCAGCACCTTGCCGCGCGGCCAATGGATCCGTCTGCCCCCGGTGCCGGTTTCACCTTCCGTGCTGTAATTCCAATTGACGGTCGGGTGGTAGAGCAACGACCGGACACCGGCGGGGATATGGATCATCGGGTTGCGATCCTTCGGACCCGCTTCCAGCAGAACGACCCTGGCGCCATCCTCGCTCAGACGGCTGGCCAGCACGCACCCCGCCGACCCCGCACCGATGACGATATAGTCCGCGTCCATAGCGCTTCTCCTCCGCAGCGCCGAAAGTCTAGCCTTGTGGCAGCCGCGCCGTCGACCGGTGGTGAGTTGTGCTACGGTTTGTCGAACACAGAAGGTGCAGAGAAAGAACGCGACATGAAAATTACCGGTTCCGAAACGACAATCCTGAAAGTCCCGGAAGACGAGCCGCTGGCGAACATGCCGGAAGCGGAAGGCCGCTTCCGCCCCGTGGTCATCGTGCGGCTGCGCACTGACAATGGGCTCGAAGGGATCGGTCTCACCTTTTATGGCGGCGCCATGACCGGCAGCCTGTGCAAAGCGGTGGACGAGCTAGCCGAACTGACAGTCGGTGCCGACCCGATGCGTGTCGAAGCGGTCATCGAATCGCTGCGGGCAACGGGCGACTCCGCCGGTCCCGGTGGCATCTTCTCCTTGGCGCTATCGGCCATCGACACGGCGCTATGGGATATCAAAGGCAAGGCGCTGGAGCAGCCACTTTGGAAGCTGCTCGGCGGTCACCGCGACCGGGTGCCGACCTATGCCTCGGGCGCGCTGCGCCGCGGGCTGACCGACGACCAGGCGGCTCAGGCCGCGCGCACGTTGGTCGAAAAGGGTTTCACGCAAATGAAGACCCAGATGGCGTTGCCCGGCAACCCCACGCCCGCGGACGAAATCCGCCGCGTGCGCACGGTGCGCGAAGCGGTTGGCCCCGACATCACCCTGATGTGCGATATCAATCAGCGCTGGCGACCGGAACAGGCGATCGATATCGGCAGCCGAGTCGAAGATGTGGGACTGTTCTGGCTGGAAGACGTGACCACGGCGGACGACTATCAAGGGCTTGCCCGCGTCACCGCAGCGCTCAACACACCGATCGCCGGTGGTGAGTACCTCTACGGCATCAGACCGTTCCGCCAGATGATCGAGGCACGCTCGGTCGATATCGTCATGGTCGATATCGTGCGCGCCGGCGGCGTCACCCCCTGGATGAAGATCGCGGCCATGGCGGAGGCCTTCAACCTGCCGATCGTCAGCCATGTCATGCCGGAGATCCTGGTGCATCTGGTCGCGGCCTGCCCGAACGGGCTGACCGTCGAGTACATGCCCTGGATGCTGGCGCTTTACGAAGAAACACCGGCAATCGAGAACGGCGACTTGGTGTTACCGGACAAACCCGGCCTCGGCCTAAAATTCGACGAAAAGGCCATCACCGCGTTCACAGCGTAACTCGCGGCGTCCAGGCGCTTACGA
Source organism: Rhodospirillaceae bacterium (assembly GCA_028817685.1). Lineage (GTDB taxonomy): Bacteria > Pseudomonadota > Alphaproteobacteria > UBA8366. The sequence continues at coordinate 1,200 of JAPPPC010000194.1, read as the reverse complement.
TCTTTAAAATACACCGCCGCGCGCCTGAACGCGGACGGTAGGGACGCGCGGCAACGTACCGCATTTGGGGGACGCGTACCGTCCTGCAATCTCGTAGTGTGCCCTTAACGAAACAGCAAGCTATTGGTGTTCATACTCACATAGCCAACACGCGGCGGCACCGAATGATTGTCAAGCTTTCCGGGTGTCGCTGAGGGAGTATCAATGGGGCAGAGCACAAATCCATCGGCCGGCGAAGGCCTCGACGCCGTCGAACAGCATGAATCCGACATGGATTCGATGCATATCCTGCCCTTGAACATCATCCCGTTAGAGACACCGAGCCTGAAACGGGCGCGCCTGATCAAGAATATCCGTCTCGAAACCGTCGTGGAGCTGTTCAGCTCCGGAAACTGAATATCGCATTGGAAGATGCGGACGCGCTGAAGCTCTCCGATCAGAAACACGAAGAGCTGATGCAGTTCATGAACGATTTCACGCAACCCCTGCTCAGCAAGATCTACGACACGTCCGATTCGGGCGTCGAGAATATGGATCAGTTGATCAACCAGTTTACGACGCCGGACAAAAAAGAGGCTCTGAAAAACCTGAAGATGATGGCCGACAAACTGCAGATCCAGCTGCAGGAGGTTCCGCGGTTTCTGGAGGAATATGCCGATATCTATTTGTCGATCGCCTATGGCCGGGACTGTTTGAACGCACTCATTCCGAAAATTGTCGATTTCGGCGATGCGATGGAGGAATTCCGGGACAATTACGAGCTGAGCAAGGACAAGCGCCTCATGCGCTCGATCGACTTCATCAACGACACTCTAACCGACGTAACCGCGTCCGTGGTGTCGCGGTTCGAAAGCTTCGATCGGGCGTCGGAATCGATGTGGGACAATATCACCGCTGAGTCCTTTGCGAAGGTCAAAAACATGGTCCGCAACCACCATGTCCTGGTGGGTACCATCCTGTGCAGCCTGACCGTCAAGATGAATGGCTGGAGCGACGTTGTTGAAACGCACGGCGGATTGTTGCGCCGAGCGGATTTCGTCCGCTCCGACATGATGCAGGGTATGGAAAAGATCAGTAAGCTCGAAGAGACCGTGAAGCTGGAACAGCGGAAATCACCCACCTGGGAATCCTTCACGACCAAACTAGCCAGCTAGGCAACCCGGGAACCGGCATGAAACATAATCCAAGGGAGAGGGCGAC
>JAPPPC010000546.1 GCA_028817685.1 Rhodospirillaceae bacterium | reverse complement strand
GAGGTGACGCGGCCCAATCTCGTCCTCCCGCCCTGGTTCAACGAAGCGACGTTCGCGACCGGTGTACGCTATCTTTCAGATCACGGGTTGGGCCCTGCAGGACATCTGAGCTACGACCCGGGCCCGGACTGGCGCGACGTTCCGCACAGCGAGATGTATCCGCGCGGCCTCGGTTTCGCGCAAGAGATTGAACCGCTGCACGCGCAGATCATGGCCGGCTGCCCCGCCGACGCGGACGGAGTCCTGATCGCCGGCACCGGTTTCCGCTGCGTGGCGATCCTGGATGCGCTGGAACAGGCGCTGGACCGACCGGTTGTCTCGGCCAATCAGGCCAGCCTGTGGCATTGCCTGAAGCTGGCCGGCGTCAACAGCGATATCTCGGGATACGGAAAGCTTCTTAAGGCTTGAAGCGTATTCACGGCGCCCCCGCGGCGATCAGCGCGCCTCGTAAAGGTCGGCGCGGGAGGGCGGCAGCGGCGGCAACCCCTTGGCCGAATAGGACGCCAAGGTCTGGAAAATGCGTGCCGACCCCCGCTGAAAGGCGAAGGAACAGCCGGCGAGATAGGCAGTCCAGAGCTGATAGGTTGGCGCGCCCACCATCGCCTCGGCTTCGGCCCGGCGGGCACTGAGCCGTTCGCACCAGATTTGCGTTGTGCGCTGGTAGTGGCGCCGCCAGCCCTCCACGTCATGAACTTCCAGCTTGGCGATCTCCATCTCCGACACCGTGTGGCCGATATCGTCGAGTTCGCCGCCCGGAAAGATGTATTTCTGCAGGGCCCGCTGCTCGGGCCGTTTCGAAAAGCGGGTCCGCTTACGTTTTCCGCCGCGGCTGATCGCGTGGTTCAAGAATAGCCCGTCGGAATCCAGAAGACTGCGGATTTTTGAGAAGTAGCCCGGGATGTTCGACAGACCGATATGTTCATACATGCCGACCGAGGCGATCTTGTCGAACTAGCCCTCCAGGTCCTGATAGTCGACGATTTCCACCGTCGCCCTGTCAGACAGCCCGTCGGCCTGCAGCCGCGCCCGCGCCTCTTCCGCCTGCGACGGCGACAGGGTGATGCCGAGAGCGGTCACGCCGTAATGCTTGGTCGCATGCCGCAGGAGCCCACCCCAGCCGCAGCCGATATCGAGGAAGCGATCCCCCTCCGACAGCCGCAGCTTGCGGCAGATCATGTCGAGCTTCGCCTGCTGCGCCTCTTCCAGCGTTTCTTCGCCGGTTGGAAAATAGGCGCAGGAGTACTGCATCTCCGGATCGAGGAACAATTTGTAGAATTCGTTGCCGACATCGTAGTGGAACTTGATGAAGGCATCGTTCTCGCGCCCTGCCGCCGTCGCGCCTTCCGCATCGCCAGCGAAAGCGCGCACGTCGGGCGCGGCGTCCGCCTTGGCGAAGGCCAGGGGCGCCATCAACAGCGCCAGCCGGGGCTTCGACAATTTCTTCAGCCGGCGCTTGATGTCGCGGTCGGCGGCCAGGCAACCGCCGAGATCGATCCACGACCCGCCTTCAAGATCGATCCGGCCCCCGACATAGTGCCGGATCAGCCGGTCGAGAGTGGGGCGTCGAAGCAGCGAGGGCAGCACGCCGGGTGACGCCAGTGCGATCGCCGGCTGCCCCGCGGCGCCGCGGCCAAGCGGTTCGAGACTCCCGTCCCAAAGTCTGAGCGATAGCGGAATATCGACCTCATCCCGAAGGAGCGCCGCGATCCTGCGTGTTCGTGTGAGAAGACGATCCTCAGTCATGCCGAGGTCAATATTATGGCGCTCCCGTCGCGCCAGCAATGCGAACGCACGGTGCCGTGATGAGATCTCCGCCCGTGGCCGGCCGCACTCGTTTTGGAAAACCGCTACGGCATTCTAATGTCGTCGCCGGGTCATCGTCGTGACCGGTTCCCCCGTCGCAAAACCACTATTGAGGAGACCAGCCATGGGCGCGCTTGACGGCATCAAAGTTCTCGACCTGAGCCGCGTGCTGGCCGGGCCCTTTTGCGGCCAGATGCTCGCCGACAACGGCGCGGAGGTGATCAAGGTCGAGGCGCCGGGCGGCGATCTGAACCGGGGCTTCCCCTACGCGCTCGGCGATGGCCAGACCTCCAACTGGCTGGCCGTAAACCGCGGCAAGAAGGACATCACGCTCAATCTGAAATCGCCCAAGGCGCGGGAATTGCTCGATGCTCTGATTGGCAAGGTAGATGTGGTCATCCAGAGCTTCCTGCCCGACACCGCGGAGAAACTCGGCGTCGGGTACGACCGGTTGCGCGGGCTGAACCCGGACCTCATCTACTGTTCTATTTCCGGTTACGGCGCGAAGGGACCGCTGCGCAACAAGCCGGGATACGACACCATGGTCGCCGCCTATGCCGGCCTGTTCGCGCTGACCGGCGAGCCCGACCGGCCGCCGGTGCGGCTCGGCGTCGCTGCCATCGACATGTCGACGGGGATGCTGGCCTATAGCGGCATCGTCAGCGCCCTGCTGGCGCGCGAGCGCGGCGCGGGCGGCCAACGGGTCGACGCGTCCTTGCTGGAATCGGGGGTGACCTTGCTGGGTTATCAGGGCGTCGCCTGGACCGCCGGCGGCGTTCTGGTCGAACGCGAGGGCGCGGGTTTCACCCGCATCTCCCCCTACGGCGTCTACCGGGCGCGCAACGGCGAGCTGCTGGTCGGCGCGCCGTCGGACGCCATGTGGGCGAAGCTGTGCGACGTGCTGGACGCCGCCCATCTGATGGACGATCCGCGCTACGCCTCGAATGAAACGAGGTGCCAACATGACGACGCGCTGCGCGCCGACCTGGAGGCGATCCTCGCGACCGAAGACGTCAGGACCTGGACGGGCCGGCTGGAAGATGCGGGCGTGGCGACGGCCCCGATGAACCGGCTGGATCAGGTGCTGCAGGACGAACAGGTGCTGGCCAACGATATGGTCGTTCCCGCCGCGCGGCCCGACGGCTCCACGGTCGACCTGCTGGGACTGCCCTTCAAGCTGTCCGGCACACCAGGGCAACCGGGCGCCGCTCCGCCGGAGCCCGGCCAGCACAACGAAGCGGTGTTCGCCGATCTGCTCGGCCTGTCACAGGACGATATCGAGGGGTTGCGGAAAGACGGCGCGATCTAAGCCGCGAAATCTCCCGGCCCATAGGCGTTCGCATGACGCACCGTGACCTCGCGCAGGTCGCCCACGGTGGCGCAGCCGAGCTGGCCCAACGTGGCGCTGAGTTCTTCCTGAAACAGGTCGATCAGGTGACCCGGGCCCTGTTCACCTAGGGCGCCGAGACTCCACAAGAACGCCTTGCCGGCAAAGGCGGCGTCGGCGCCGCACGCGATCCCCCGAGCGACATCCACGCCGGAGCGTACGCCGCTATCGACGATGATCGTTGCCCTGCCGCCCACCGCCGCCGCGATGGCGGGCAGCGCGTCGATGGAGGCGGGCAGCGCGTCGATCTGGCGGCCGCCATGGTTGGTGACATGCAGCCCATCGACACCCAGCGCCACCGCGCGTTCCGCGTCCGCCGGATGCAGCACCCCCTTGAGCAACAGCGGTCCCTCCCAAGCGTCGCGATAACGCGCGATCTCGTCCCAGGTGAACGCCCCGCCGCTTTCCCGCCGCATGAAGGCGGCGGCGTCCGCGAAGCTGGTCTTGCCGTCCATATAGGGCCGCAGGCTGACAAAGCGCGGAATGCCGTTGCGCAGCATGGACAGCAGCCAGGCGGGTGAGGTCATCGCGTCGAGCCGCAGGCGGTTGGTCAGGCGGAACGGATTGACGATCCCGCTTTTCACTTCGCGCGGCCGGGTCGTCCGCACCGGCGTATCCCAGGTCAAAACAAGCGCCTGCACCCCGGCCGCCGCGGCGCGGCGCACCAGGTCCAGACCGATCCGGTGATCGTCCCGCGCAAACCGGTAAAGCTGAAGCCACAAAACGTCCGGCGCCAACGCGACCGCTTCTTCGATGGTGATGGCGGACAGTACGCCGATCGTATAGGGGATTTGCGCAGCCTGTGCCGCCTTTGCCAGGAACGTCTCCGCACCGGGAAACGCCGTGCCCGGCCCGCCGATGGGCGAGATGCCGAACGGCGCGGCGTAGGAGCGTCCGAAGAGCCCCGTATCGGTCGGCGGCGGCGAGACCATCCGCCCGTATCGCGGCACCATTTCAATCGCGTCGAAGGCCGACCAGTTGCGATCGATTCCCGTATCCGCGCCCGCGCCCCCATCGAGATATTCGAAGGCAAAGCGCGGCAGCCGCCGCCGTGCCCGCGCGCGCAAATCCAGCGCCGTCGGGTATCGCTGCTTCAAGGCCCGCTGCGCGGCCGTCTGACTGCCGCCCGCGAGCCAACCGGACGTCGCGGGTTCGGATTCGGGTGTCGAAGGGGCGGTCGTATCGGGCATGGGCTGCTTCCGTTGTACCAGAGCTGCGCGGTTGTCCCGAAGTGTACCCCGCGTCACGGCTGCACCCGAATCCGTCGAACCGGCAAGCACCGGTCTGGTTGACAGGTCGAATTCAACGGGTGGACAATGCCGGCGAATTTCAGGGAGCCTCAGATATGTTCGACCGTGCCGCATTCGCGAATGTTTTCAAACCGGTAGAAGAGGCCGAGTCGCTGCCGCCCTGGTGCTACACCTCACAGGATTTCTACGATTTGGAGGTCAAGAACCTGTTCATGCGGGTATGGAATTTCTTCGGCCATGTCGATCAGGTCGCCAATCCGGGTGACTACATCACGGTCGATTTCGTCGGCATCCCGCTGATCATCGTGCGCGGCGAGGATGGCGAAATCCGTGCCTTCGCCAATTCCTGCCGCCATCGCGGTACGCCCGTCGCCGACGGCAGCGGCAACTGCCGCGCCTTCGTCTGTCCCTATCATGGCTGGGTCTTCCGGCTCGACGGCGCGTTGCACAGCTGTCCCGGCATGGAGAAGACCACCGGGTTCGACAAGAAGGCGAACAGCCTGATCCCGCTCCGGCTGGAAACGTTCGGCTGCTTCATGTTCATCAATTTCGACAACGATGCCGAGCCGCTGATCGACTATCTCGGCGATTTCCCGGAGATCATGGGCTCCTACAATCTCGACAATCTGCGGCTCGTCCGGAAACTCGAGCACGACGTGCCATGCAACTGGAAGATCCATATCGAGAATGCGATGGAGGAATACCATCTGCCGATGGTCCATCAGGCGACCCTGAACCCGAAGGATATGGAGCATTCCGCCGCGCCGACCTCCGAGAACTGGCTCGACATCCGTGAGCATCACGACAACCACACGCGCTCGCTTTTGATGGAGGACCTCGAACACGAGCTGCCGCACATCCCGACCCTCGAAGGCAGAGCCGCCGGCGGCACCAACTATGTCAGCCTCAACCCCTCGACCATGCTCGGCATGACCCTCGATTCCGTCTGGTATCTCGAACTCCAGCCGCAAGGCCCGCACCGCACGAAGGTCATTCACGGCGCCCTGTTCCCAACCGAGACGGTGGCGCGCGACGATTTCGAAGAGAAGGTCCAGTACTACTACAAACGCTGGGACACGACCCTGGGCGAGGATAACGACATCTCCGCCCTTCAGCAGCGCGGGCTCAGTTCCCCATTCGCCCGGTCCGGCCGGCTGTCGCATCTGGAGCCGCTGGTGCCCGAACTGGCGCAATGGTGGCTCAACCGCATCCTGCCGGAAGGCTGACCGCGCCATGGGTGACGACATCATTAAGCTGCATATCGAAAACGATTCCAGCCTCGGCGAAGTCTTCGAGGTGACGCCGGCGAAGATCGCAGCTGCCCTGGAACGCAGCCCGGACATGGCGGGCACGTTCGACTGGACCATCGGTTACGACTGCGCGCAGTTCGAGGAGCAAATCGCGGATGCCGATGCGCTGATCTGCTGGAACATCGAAACCGCGAATCTGGCGCAGCGCGCGCCGCGACTGCGCTGGATCCACGCCACCGGCGCCGGGGTCGAGCACTTCGCACCCTTCGACTGGCTGCCGGACGGTACGACCTTTACCAACAATGCGGGTATCCACGGCGAGCGCGCGGACGAGTACGCCATCATGTCCGTACTGATGCTGAACAACCGCGTGCCGGAGATGGTGACCAACCAGCGCGCCGCCCGCTGGGCGCAGACCTTCAACAGCTCCATCAACGGCAAGACGCTATTGGTCGTGGGCGTCGGCCATGTCGGCGGCGGCGTCGCCGCCTGGGCCAAGAAGTTCGGCATGACGGTGCTGGGCGTGCGCCGCAGCGGCGAAGCGCACCCGGCGGTCGACGAAATGCACACGCCGGACGCGATTCCGGCGCTGGTGGCGCGCGCCGACTTCATCTTCGTCGCCACACCGGCCACCGCGAATACCCGACACCTGCTGGGCGCGGCGGAAATCGCTGCGATGCGTCCTGGCACGGGCATCGTCAGCTATAGCCGGGCGGCGGTCATCGACTATGAGGCGGTGCGCCGACGCTGCGAAGCCGGCGAGATTAGCGCGATCCTCGACGTCTTCGATCCCGAACCCCTGCCGGCGGATTCCCCACTCTGGCACACGCCAAACGTCATCATTACGCCGCATTGTTCCTCCGACGACACTGACGTCTACATTCCCAAGACACTGGATCACGTGCTCGCCAACATGCGCCGCTTTCGCGCCGGTGAATCGTTGGAAAACCGGGTGGACCCGGTGCTGGAATATTAGGCGCCGAGTTCGGCTTAAACCTCGGCCGCGAAATCCAATACAGCGGGCGCGCCCATATTGGCGACCACGACATAGATAAGTCCGGCCTGTTGCCACGCTGCGCTCGTCACCCCTTGCTGTTCCCCCACCCAGACGCCGCCATCCCGCGCGGACCGTGTATCCGGGGCTGGAAGGCGCAAGCCTTCGTCGCGCATGATGTAAAGGGACGCATCGTGGTTCGCATTCTTGAAATGCAAAAACACCAGGCGCCGCCCCAAGAAGGAGCAAAGCCGTCCCCCGACCAATTGGAAACCCGCGGGCGTGCCGTTGCGCAACGCGACGTCAAAATCGACCCGGTCTTCGAGCCAATCCGCGACAACGTCCTGCCGCGCATCCTGTATGTGAAGTTTCTTACCGCTCGCCCGGAAGGTGAGGTGATCGTTGATCGCTTCCGCGATGACATCGGGCGAGGATGCGAGCCTGTACCCCAAAAATCCCGTTCCTCCAATGGTCAGGGCCAGCGATGCAGCGAGGCCGTACTTCATAAGGGTCCGCCTTGATGTGACGGATTGCGCCCCGTGCGCTTCGGCGGCTTCCTCCGCCCGGTCGATAAAGCGTTGCGCACGGCGCCACACCTCTTCCGGGTCCGTGTCATCGGAAAGTTGGGCGGGAAGTGCATTCTGCAAATATGAAATCTGCATGGCGTAACGGGCGCAGTCCTCACACTCTTCCAAGTGGCGGTCGAGTACCGATATTTCCGCCTGATCGGCTTCACCATCAATCGCCGCGGAAACGATCTCTCTGACTTCTGCGCAGCGTGCCGGTCCTGTCGGCTGATTGGACTCACTACTCATGGGTATCTCCCGATTTGCCCCTGGCAGGCACCCGCGTCTCCTTTGCGGACTCTGTACCAAGTTCCGAAAGACCGGCATCTTCCGGCACGAATGGGCCGAGCACCGCTTGCAGAGACTGCCGCCCGCGGCTGAGCCGCGACCGGACCGTCCCGACCGGACACCCCACGACATCGGCAATTTCCTGATAGGTGAATTGCTCGAGCAGGGATAAAGCGACGACGATCCGCACATCTGCCGGTAAGGCGGCCATCGCCTTGAAGGCTTCCGACCGGAATGTACGGTAGAGAACATGAACTTCGGGATTCGGGCGCGAGACCGCGTCGCCCCCAATCTGCTCAACCAGGTCGGTTTCCATATCGACCAGGGGCGTTCGGGCGCGCTTGCGCTCCCCATCGACGAAGGCGTTGGTCAGGATCCGGAACACCCAGGCCTTGAAGTTGCTCCCGGGCTGAAAGCGGCCAAATGAGGCGTAGGCTTTCAGGCAAGCGTCCTGGACCAGGTCCTCCGCCGCGTGGCTGTTCCCGGTCATGCGCAACGCCGTTCGGTACAAGGCATCGACACAGGGCTGGACCAGCGTTTCAAACGCTTGCCGGCTGCCCTCGGCCATCGTCTTTCCGCTATTGCTTGGCAACGTTCTTCTTCGGGCCAAAATTCGTTACGTGACGGCGGAACACATGCTCCAGAGTTTTGCTGGTTCGCTGTCCGACCACAATCTCTTGACGCTTGCCGTCCCCATCGAACAGCAGCAGGGTGACGTGACCGACCTGATGCGCGCGCGCCAGACCGCGGCCCGCTTCCTCACGGATGTTGGCCACAAGGTAGCGCAACTCGTCCGCGCCGAACGCCTTCATGGCCTTCCGGGCTTCGCGTTGCAGCGCCTGGCATTTGGGACATTGCGGGTCGTGGATTTGCACCACGGTCGGTATCCCCTTTCCGATCTGCGACAAATCCAGCTCTTTACTGGTCGCCCTTATATCGTCGACAAGAAACCAGCCGCCCACGCCCACAACGGCCGCCGCGATCGACCAGTTTCGAACCGTACCGAGAAATTGACGGCGGTCCGGTTTGCGTGCCGGCTCAACCGTCTCGACAACAATGTTCTCGCGCTGCTTTTTCTTCGCGTTCCTGGTTTTCGTATTCTGTTTCTTCATACCGCTCCGAAGCTCCCCGGCGCCAATGGCCATCGACATGTGCTATTCGAAACTCACAACGAAAGAAGCACCGAAAAGTTCACACGATCACAAAATGTTGATTTATTAAGGCATGCACGTCGGAATAGCGGCTGAAGATGCGGAACAAGGAAACGGCCTGAGGCCGGGAAAGCGTTATCGCGTTAACCGTATGTCCTGCAATTCTGGACAGCGAAGACCGAACTCTCTAAACCTAGGGACGAAATGAACAGCCAATCACTACAATACACGGCAAGGCGCAAACCGGACCGGACGGCGCGGATCATTGCCGATGGCCGTCATCACGAGAACCTGCACTACGATTTTTCGGAGTTTTTCCTGTTGGAGCAGGGAACCGTTCTGGAAAACCTATTCGACTACTGGAGTCGGCAGGAAGGTGCAGTCCCGGCGAAATTCTCGCCTGAAATCGACATGCCAGAGTTCGGCAGCGCCGTCACTGCCTGCCTCAATGTCACGGCATCGGACCCGATGGACTTCTGGATGAACAAGCACCGTGTCTGTGAAAAGACCGGGCGTGGCGCAGACATTTCCGGACAGCCAATAAAGGGGCTTTCCTGACTGAACTACGCGGCGGCGTTATCTTCGGAATACAATCTTTGCCGCCATACCGGCGTGCCGGATTATTCCGAAGTTCATCAACGAATAGACGGCATCGAAAGCCATTTCACGAGGCTGATGCTACCAATTTCGCGAAACCCAAGCGAAAGAGTTACAGACATTTTTGTCTGCGTTCGCCACCTACGGGAAAATATGAGGATCGAGACTTGAGCGTACCAGTCGTTAGCAGGGTGGAATACGAAGCCGTAGGTGAACAGCAAGTCCGAATGCAACTCTCCTTCCCGGATGCGTTCGCGTTGGAGCGCGAGACGCAGTTGGGTGAAGCCTATCTGTTGTGGGCGGTGAACGACAAAGTCGGCCCCGAAGGCTTTTCAAAAAAGCGGTGGAAACTGTCACCGGAGACGCGGGACAGCATCTCGATGATGTTGGACGTTACGGAAGGTGATCCCACCCGGCACATCATTCTCGAACACCGGGAAACGCCACCCTATAACAATTATACCGGTTTGCGGCTCGGGCAGTTGCCCATCTGCATTCTGAAAAACGCGCTCATGCAAGAGATCATCCGGATCAAGGTATCGAAGGTACCGATAATCCAGGAAGTGCATCAGTGGCTGGATACGGAATCGGACAACGTGTCGTGGCGCGCGTGGGTAAATCTCTATTTGCCGCTGTTTAACGACACGGGCGAGTTACGGCATATCGCCATTGTCTCCCGCGCGATTGAGCGCAACATCGTCCCGCTAAGCAGTGCGCTTCAGCAATCGATCTTGAATACCTAGTTCGTTACGCCTGCACATTGTCAGAATTTCCTCGCGGCCAGCCCAAAAAATAGCCACGAAAATGACATCGTCGCGGGCTGGATAATACCCATGGCATAGATTGGCGCCGTTCGGCCAACCCAGTGTTTTGCGCGCCCACTCCAGCTTTTTGGGAATGCACTCGACGAACACTGTGTAGTAATCCGCACAAAAATGTCTGAGCGTCACGACACGCGCAAGACGGCTGATCCGCGCAGCCAAATCGTTGCCGCGCCATTCCGGATGCACCCAAAGCCCGCCACCATATCCGATCCGCTTTTTAAAGGTGGGGAGAGGGTCGATATAGTCCATTGTCTGGATATTCAGGTACGGCGTCCGATCGCCAAAAATGCGCCAGGTTGTCACCCATTCGTTCACGAAATCGTCGGTTTCGACAAACCGCGATCCGACACAAGCAATCGCCTCCCCATCGTCGTTGCGAAAGGCGATCCAGAACATGTCCCGGTTTCTGATATCGTTCGGATCCGGGTCGAACGTGCTTGCGAGCGGACGAACCCCCGGTGCGTTTTCAAGCAATTTGCGCCACTCATACGCGTCGCAACTCACGGTCAAGGACAGCCCAAGCGTCGACAGCTCTTCCATTGCGCTATCGATATAGGCCTGTGTCGCCCTTATCTCATTGTTGTTCAACCCTGCCATCGGAGCACACTTTTTCATTAACGAATTGTTAGTATCTTCCTTCGGATTTATAAAAAAGTCTACTTTGTTTTCAGTAAGTTGCGCCCCATTTGCAATTTGCAACGCCGAACTTTCGAATAGATTGATCACGCCATTTGAGAGACCCACCATTGTCGAGACGGCGGATTCATTCATCTTTTGTGGTTAATCTCTCGGCCGTCAAAACGCGCGCAATGAGGGAAAAAAACAACGAAAAAATTTTGCGAAGAGTGTGTTTTTGATCGCCAATAATAACATTTAAAAATTATGTATTATTACAATTTTTCTACAATTAATTGTTTATTTGGGAACAAAATTCACGCCTTATACGGGATTTAAACTGCATTTAAGCATTCTAAGAATGCATGAATCGCGGCTAGCGTCGGTTTCTCTCGCTCCGCTATTACAACAAACGCCCCACCCGAATCGGCGATCGCTTCGGCGATCATCAGATTGTCGGCGAGACCGAATCGCTCGATCATGATCCCGTCGCGGTCGCGCAGTATCCCGTCTTTCTCGATCGTGGGCCCATGCGACCGCACGGCACGCGCCGCGTAGGAAGCGGCAGCATTCGAATAGCCGAATACCGGCTTGCCTTGGGCCGCCATATAGCCCAGCTCAAACACCGTGCCAGCATCCGCGCTGGGCCCGCGAAACGGTGACAGGTTGAACAGGCCCGCTTCGGCCTGGTCCATCAGGTCTCGGTTGGCCGCAAAAATCGCCGCCGCGTCCTCCGGCAGGTCGTTGTCGAGCGGATACAGCCCCTCGAACCCACGCTCACGGCACAGCGCCTTTTTGCGGCGTCCGATCTCCGCCGCATCGGGCAGAAAGACATCGGGACCGGCGAGGTAAAGTTTCACACCGCGCCCCTTCAGCCCAGCTGCGCCTCGGCGCAGAAATCCTCGAACGTGCCGGGGTAATAATGCACCCGCGGCCAGCCCATCCGGTCGATCGAATTGAAGGTCCACCGCAGGCGCGCGTCCAGGATATCGCTGCCCTTGAGATCGATGCAGAAGATGTATTTGCCGCGCGCATCCTCACCGCTTTCCGCCAACTGGCGCAGCACGAAACGCACCAGCGCGTCTTCCCGCGGCATGGAATAGCCGACAATTACCAGCACGCGGGTGTCGCGCAACACCCGGACGGCCTTGGGGAAGATTTCCTTGAAATAGGGGTCGGTGTAATCCTGCTCGCGCGAAGGCAGGATGAGGATCGGCGGGTTGTCGCGCACCGCCTCCAGCGGCCGGCGGCGATAGTCGAAATGATACCCTTCGCCGTCGCGCAGCATCTCGAAGCCGCCATTCAGCTTAATCAGATTGTGGTCGAAAACGCTGCGCCGCTGATCCCAGATCGAATGACCGCAGATGCGTTGCGGCGAGATACCACGATAAAGCCTGCGAAAGACCGGCCGGTCGGCCTCGCCCAGCGTGTCGAGAATCGTTTCGATGGTGAAGTCGTAATTCGTCGTCACGAAGTTCAGGATCAGCCCGCCATGATCCTGCACCGGCCCGTCGCACAATCCGGTCAATTCGGCGAAGAAATTTTGGATCGCCTGCTGGTTGCCGGATCGTACCTGCGGCACGGGAAATTTACCGGATCCCGGATCGATATTGCTGAGGTCGCACAGCGCGTTGAACCGGTTATGGATGAACGTCCGGATCTCGCGAATGCTCATTTCCAGGCTTTGCGCATCGAGATAACGGTTGCGGATGTCGGGATATTTGAGCTGCATGTCGATGACATAGCCGAGGGTCTTGAACCCTTCGAAGCCGATGCCGTCATTCTCGTCCCAACCGAGCGCCTTCAGCACATGCGACAGATTCTTGAAGGTCTCGATCTCCGAACGCGAGATCGAGAATAAGGTTCCTTCAGTCGGCGATTGCGGGTTCCACGCCTTGGAAAAACCGGCACCACCCCAGAAGGTGACGGTCCGCAACGCGGCCAGACTTTCCCGGTCCTGCGAAATCCGGTCCGCGATATCGCGAAACGCGGCCACCGCCGCGCGCCGTTCGTCCAAACCCGCGTCATCCATGCTGAATTCCCGAAAAAAGGCCCGCGCCATTATGCGCGGCCCTTCGTATCATTATTATTAAGGCCGGAAAACGCCCACGGCGGGCGGAACATCACGGAGGCCCCCAATGGCGATCGATTACGAAAAACGCGACGGCGTCGCGTACATCACGCTCAACAATCCGGAAAAGGCGAACATCCTCGACAAGAAGACCTCCGACGACATTTCCGAGGCCTGGATCGATCTATGGGAGGATCGCGAGGTCCGCTGCGCCATCTTGACCGGAAAAGGCGACCGGCATTTCTGCGGTGGGCACAATCTGCAGCCGCGCCCGGAACTGTCCGACGAGGAGCGCGAGATGCTGCGCGCACAACGGATGTTCTGGCCCCTGTCCGGCACCGTCTATGGCACGCCGACCGGGGTCGACGGCCGTATGGGCGACCATTATCCCAGGGTCTGGAAACCCGTGATCGCCGCCGTCAATGGCTGGGCCGCCGGGGCCGGTCTGTACATCCTGCTCTCCTCTACCGATATCCGCATCGCCAGCGCCGAACATGCCCGCTTCAAGTTCGCCCTGTTGAGCCAAGGCTGGGTCGGCAACGGGCCGGGCGCCGCCCTGCTCGCAAAGCAGCTCCGCTATATCGACGCCATGAAGATCCTGCTGACCGACGAACCCTTCGGCGCCGAGGAAGCGCTGCGCATCGGTCTGGTCAACGAAGTGGTGCCGCACGACCAGCTGCTGGAACGGGCGGAGGCGATGGCGCGCCACATCGTCGAGATGCCGCCGGTCGCGGTGCGCATGATGAAGGAATTCGTCGTCCGCTTCGGCGACCTGCCGACCGACCAGGCCTGGCACGTGCAGAACCTGATGAACAATCTCCTTATCCAGAACACGGCGGACGGCGAAGAAGGCCGCCGCGCCTTCAACGAGAAACGCAAACCGAACTTCACCGGCGCGTTACGGAAACGCGGCGAGCCGTTCGACGAAGTGCCGGAAGAAGATTGGGACCGGTTGGACGAGATCTACCGCAGCGGAGAGTATTAGCCGAAGGCTCCGTCCGCCCGTAAGGCGGCGATCGCTTCGTCTGCCATTCCCAGTACGTCGCGCAGTACCGCATCCGTATCCGCGCCGAGCGCGGGGGCCGGACCGTTGACCCGGCCGAAGCTCGACTGCCAGGGCAGGCCCGGCAGCGCGCCGTCATCGCTCGTTTCCCAGAAGTTGCGCGCCTTGAAATGATCGTCACCGGTCAAGTCCAGCATCGTGTTGACCGGGGCGGCGGCAATACCGGCTGCGGTAAGCTGCGCCGCCGCATCGGTGGCGTCTTGATCCCGTGTCCAGGCCGCAAGCGCCGCATCGATTTCCGCGGACCGCTTCTGACGTTCGGCGAGGGGCCGGTCGCGCCAATCCGATAGGGCCGGCACCGCGTCGCAAAGCGCCTGCCACGCCGTGTCGTCCGTCACGGCGATGCCAACCCAGCGATCGTCGCCCTTTGCCGGATAGACTCCGTGCGGCGCGTAACGGTTCGAAACATTGCCGCGCGGTTCCGGTGTCTCGCCCAACTGCGCCGCCAGCAGCGGTTCCGCCAAGGTCCAGAGCATCGCTTCGATCATCGAGAAGTCGATACGCGCACCCTTGCCCGTCTTGCTGCGGTTCCAGATCGCCGCGGCGGCGACGTAAGCGAGCTTCAGCCCGCACATGGGATCGAGCCACGCCATGCCGACCCGCGGCGCGATATCGGGATGCCGGTTGAGCCCGGCGAACCCTGCATAGCATTGCAGCAGCGTGCCATAGGCCACCGCCTTCGCCTCCGGGCCGGTGCGGCCGAGGCCGGAGGCGGAGATATAAACAAGCCCCGGATTGGCACGGCGCAATTCCTCGGCGCCGAGGCCGAAACGTTCCATCACGCCCGTGCCGAAATTCTCGATCACGATGTCGCATTCGCCGGCAAGGCGCCGGGCGATATCGACCGCGTCCGGATTTTTGAGATTCAGGGTAATCGCCTTCTTGGCCTGACCCAGCACCGTATGCAGTTCGGAGGCCCGGCCCGGATCACCGCGCCCCGGCGCCTCGACCTTGATCACCTCCGCCCCCATGGCGGCCAGGTAGCGTGTCGTGGTCGGCCCGGCGATGACCCAGCTGAGGTCGAGTACCCGGACGCCGGCCAACGGCATCGGTCCCGCCATGGGTTTCGCCGCACCGGCCGGCCCTTCTTGCGACAATCCATAAGCTGGCCCGGGCGCCTTCAGGGCACGCCCCTGCCACCCGAACGTGCGGTAGAAGTCCCGCTGTTCGAGCTGCGGTGATGTCAGCTGTTCGGTCAATTCGCGCAGAGGAAAACTCGGCACATGGGCCGCCTGGGCCGCATCCGCGATTGCCTGTTTGCTCTGGCCGCGGCTCCAATCCGACATCAGCGCATGCAGCGCATCCCAATTCGCCATGCGATCCGGCTTTGTCTCAAAGCGCGACTCCGTCCCCCATTCCGGCGACCCCATGACCTCAAGCCAGGACGCCCATTGATGGTTTTCACGCGGTGAGATCGCAGCGAAGCCGTCCCGCGCCGGCAGGATACAAACCGTGGCGCCGTTGCCGTCCGCGACCCTTTTGCGCGACCAGGCCCGTCCGGTCAGGCTGGCGCGGGTCATTTCGGTGATCGCCAGGGTCGCCAGCGCCTCCTGGATCGAGACGTCGATCACCGCGCCTGGACGGCCACCCGTCAGGACCCCCTGCATGCCCGCGCACGCGGCCGCCAGACCGCCGATGAAAGCGGATTGTTGGCCGACCGGACGAATGGGCGGCTCTCCCGTATCGTCGACCTGTCCCGTCAACATGCGGGCGATACCGCTGTCGCAAAACAGGGTGAGATCGGTCGCCGGCACATCGGCCTTGGGACCGGTCTGTCCGAAAGGGCTGATGGCGACGATGACGGCGTCGGCATTGGCGGCGCGCAGCGTCGCGATCTCCGTTCCCGCCGCGCGCAACAATGCGGGGCCGCCTTCACAGAGGATAATCTCCGCACTTTCCAGACCGTCCGCCGCTTCCGGCTTGCCGTCGTTGAGATAGGCGGTCAACGGCGTCGAACGGTCGGCACCTCGGCTGTGCACCGTCGCGCCGAGATCGGCAAAGGCCCGTCCGCATACGGCGGCCGCCATCCCCGGTCCGATCTGAAATACCTGCAATCCCGACAACAACGCCATGACGGCACCTTTACTGACCCGAATAGCGGCCAGTCTAACGCCTCACACCGGTGACGGCGAAGTCAGGTTCCGGCGAATTCCGGCAGGGTGAAGATTTCCTGCTGGCCCGTGACGCCGCGCAGGGTTTGCGGGCCGAGCGAAACCAGCCCCGAAGGCACGCTCTCCGCGAAGGCGGACGACATCAGCACAGGCCGGCCCAGCGCCCTGCACAACCCCTCGATACGGGAGACCTCGTTCACCGCGGCGCCGATGACGGTGAAGTCGAGCCGCTTGCTCGTGCCGATATTGCCATAGGTGATGTCGCCACGATGCAGCCCGATGCCAAAGCGCAACGGCGGCTCCGCGTGGGCCGCGCGAGATTGGTTCAAACGGTCCATGCTCTCCCGTGCCTGCCGAACGGCCTGCATCGCCTGCAGGCAGGCCGCGGGGTGCGGATCGTCGCGCGATCCGATCGGGAAGATCGCCAGAACCGCATCGCCGATGAATTTCAGCACCTCGCCGCCATTGTCGAGGACTGCGCCCGCGACGCAGTCGAAATATTGGTTCAGCGTCGCCAGATAGGCGACCCGGGAGAGCGAATCCGCCAAGGATGTGGAATCCCGCAAATCGGAAATCCAGACAACGGAATGCACTTCCTCGCCAGCGTCGCGGCCGAGATAGGTCCGCAACAAGGTCAGGGACGAAACCCGTTGCGCATAGGCCTCAAGCTGTCGCCCGAGGGCCGGCAGGACCTCGTAAAGATCGCCCAGCTCCTGCGTCGAGAAACCGCCGGGGCGGTCTGAGGTCAGGGTCAGGATGTTGATCAAGCCGTCGGAGAACCGGACGGGCATCGCGACATAATCGGTGCCGCCCTCATCGATCAATTCCTGCAGGATCGGGAAATCGAGTTGCGGGTTCGGCCCCTCGAGGCGCCGGCGAATACCGCCCTCCCCCGCGATTATCGGGGCGAACGGGCTGTCCTGGTACTGGGCACTCTGCAGACCGGCATGCGTCGCCTGGTATTCCTCGATCCCTTCGACGCCGCGCTGCCAGGTGTAGGACAGCGCAAAAAGCTGCGGATTGAGGGTGCGCACCAGCAACCGCAGACGCCAGATCGGGAAGTCCGCCCCGACCAGCGCATTGGCCATGCGGGACAGGAAGTCCGACGCCGAGGTGGCGCGCCAGGCATCGTCGATCAGCCACGAAACGAACGGGTTCTCCTTGGCCGGCAGATCGCACCGCGGCTGTGCGTCGGCCGGCGTGCCGCCGACGAACCAGGCGTCCATCGCCCCCCAATCGAAGGCGACGTAGCGGTCCATGCCGGCCGCCTCGTCATACGGGTTTTCATAGGCCCAGACCGCGATTTCCGCCGTACGGTCGCCGACCTTGAGCGACCAGT
>JAPPPC010000573.1 GCA_028817685.1 Rhodospirillaceae bacterium | reverse complement strand
GTCTTCGACTGCATAATGTGGTAGCCTTCCTTCAACGGGTCCACATCGCTGGAGAGAAAGGTCAGGATCCGGTCCTTCTGGTAATCGCGCAGGAAGGGCCAGGCGACCGGCAGGGCGGCCACGGTCGCCGTCAGAACGACGACGAACTTCCAAATTCGCACGCCGGCAAGAAAGAACATCGCACCGCCGCAGATGACGAGGAACACCGCCGTCCCGAGATCCGGCTGCCGCTGAATCAGCAAGACCGGCGCGGCGATCAGCAAAAGCGGGATGATCAGAAAGTGCGGCCGCCCGATATCCTCGATGTTCAGCCGGTGGAAATAGCGCGCCAGCACCATGATCAAGGTGATCTTCATGAATTCGGACGGCTGGACCTGAAACCCGCCGAACTTGATCCACCGTTGCGCGTTGTTGATCTCCGTACCGAAGAATTCGACATAGACCAGCAGGCCGAGCGTGATCGCATAAAAAACGTAGGCGTAGCGCATCCAGAAGCGGATATCGATCACCGCGATCGTCAGCATCATGAGCAGCCCGACGGAGAACACGACGATCTGCTTCGATGCCCAGGGGGAGAGATTTCCATTCGCTGCGGAGTACAGCATCGCGAAACCGATCGACGCGGCCATCGTCACCAGCAGAACCAGGGCCCAGTTCACCTGCCAGAACTTTTGCGTGAGCCGCATATCCGACGGGGTCCGCGTCCGCATCATGGCTGCTGCCCCTTCGTCGCCGGCGCAGCGGCAACCTCCTGCGCGTCCTTGTCTCTGGCGGAGTTATGCCGTTGCGCATGCTCCATCAGATCGCGCGCGATCGGCGCCGCGACCTTCGACCCGCCGCCGCCATGCTCGACCACCACCGAAACCACATATTGCGGCGCCTGCACCGGCGCATAGCCGACGAACAGCGCGTGGTCCCGCTCCCGCCACGGTTTCTCTTCAGTCTTGCGAACGCCGCCCTCCCTTTCCGACACGCTGATACGGCGAACCTGCGACGTGCCGGTCTTGCCGCCCATCGCCATTGCCGGGTCCTTCAGCCGGGAACGGCGCGCCGTCCCGCGCACATGGTTCACGACCTCATCCATCGCCTGCATAACGATGCGGCGCGATTCCTCCGGGATGCCGATCGACGGGAACTCCGGTTCCGGCTTGGGCGCGATAAAATCTGCTTCGATACGATCGCGGGTCAAACGCGGGGTCACCGCAAAGCCGCCATTGACCAGTCGGGACGTCATCACCGCGAGCTGCATCGGTGTCGACAGGACATAGCCCTGCCCAATCGCGGCAATGACCGTTTCGCCCTTCTGCCAGCTGCTGCCGATCGCCGCGCGTTTCCATCCGCGCGTCGGAATGAGTCCCGCCTTCTCGCCGGCGATATCGATATCGTAGGTCGTCCCGAGCCCAAGCCGCCGCGCCATGGCGGCAATCTTGTCGATGCCGATTTTCAGAGCCACATCGTAGAACCAGATATCGCAGGACTCGCGCAGCGCATCGACCAAGGCGACACGCCCATGCCCATGCTTTTTCCAGCAATGGAAACGCCGGTCGCCCAACGTCATATGGCCCCGGCAATAGGTGCTATGGTCGACGGGTATCCCCGCCTCCAGTGCCGCGAGGGCGACGGCAAGCTTGAAGGTCGAGCCGGGCGCGTAATGTCCCGCAATCGCCTTGTTGATAAGCGGCGCATGCGGGTCGCGCACCAATTCCCGCCATTCGTTCCCGCTGAGCCCCTCGTTGAAGGCGTTCGGGTTGTAGCCGGGCGAGGAAACCATCGCCAGAACATCGCCCCGGTGGGGATCCATCACGACCGCGGCGGCGCTCCGTTCTTTGGCCAAAAGCTCGGCGGCCTTGATTTGCAGGCCGATATCGAGGGTCAGCGAGATCTCCCGGCCCGGTTCGCCCTCTTCGCGCCGCAACTCGCGGATTACCCGGCCGACCGCATTGACCTCGACCTGGCTGTTGCCGGCCTTTCCGCGCAGCGCCGTATCGTATCGTTTCTCGACCCCGCTCTTACCGATGCGGAAGCCGGGCAGCTCCAGCAGAGGATCCTTACCGGTCAGGTCCTTTTCCGAAACCGCCGCCACGTATCCGATCACGTGCGACACCGCCGGTCCGAGCGGATAATAGCGCGACAGACCGACTTCGATCTGAACGCCGGGCAGGTTGGGCGCGTTGACTTCCAGCCGGCTGACTTCCCCCCAGCTCAGATTCTCCGCCACCGTGATGGGGACGAAGGCGCGGCGCCGCTCGGCGTCCCGCAGGACCCGCAGGGCATCGACGGACCCGCTCTCCAGCAACTCTTCCAGGCGCGCCAGGGTGACCGAAAGCTCCTTCGCCTGCTCGCGGATGACGACGACCCGGTAGTTCTGCACATTGATTGCAATCGGTTCGCCAAAGCGATCCAGAATATAGCCACGCGGCGGCGCCAGCAGGCGCAGATTGATCCGGTTGTCTTCAGCGAGGGTCCGGTAGTGATCCGCCTGCAGGACCTGCAGGTAGTACATGCGCGCGCCAAGCCCCGCGAACAAGGTCAACTGTCCGCCCAGAAGAATGGCCGCGCGGCGGCTGAACAATTTCTCGCGTGTCTTGTCGGTCTTCATCTATTCGACCACGGGCAATGTGCGCTGCATACGCGCGAACAGCCAGGCAACGACAGGATACAGCGCGATCGTCATCAGATACTTGAAAGAGATCGACCGCGGCGAGACGAAACGCTCCAGGAACGCCGATGTCAGCGCCCATTCCAGAATTAACGCACCGCCAGCGACCACCATGAAGCCCCACCAAACGACGAGAAACGACTTGCCATAGAAGAACCGGCGCTGCGACACGCAAATCCCATAGACGACGAGAAAGGTCAGCGTATGAATGCCGAGCGGTCCTCCGGACAGGATGTCCTGCAGCAAGCCGACAATAAAGATCGCCGGCGCGGGTAACAGGTCAGCCCGGTGCAAGCCCCAATAATAGACTGCCATCAACGCCAGGGTCGGCACGACAAAACTGACTTCCGGCAAGCGCAGCGGCACGACACTGACGACGACAAGGCACAAGCTGACCAGCATCGGGGTCATGATCCGCGCAACGAAGTCGAGCCGTTGCCAGACGGTTCCTTTCATCGCGTTGCCAGGCTCCTAAAGCGTCATATCCAGAGACAGCCTATCCCAACCGAATCCCGTATTCGATGCCAATCGGCGCCGCCCGAATTAATATTCCCGATCCGCGGCGCGCCGGCGCTCGTGATCCAAAACGCCGGCAAGCCCATAGTCGATGATACGGACATATTCCAATGCGGACGCCGAAACGAATGTCTCGACCCGGATGCCGTTACCGTCAATGGAGGACACCGCACCGACCGGAACGCCCGGCGGGAAAACCCCGCCTTGGCCCGACGTGGCGATGCGAGCGCCTTTCTCGACCTGCGCATTGGCGGCCAGATAGATCAGCTTCGGGTGCAACGAGTTGTCGCCAGCGAGCACCGCCCGCTCCCGGTGCGGCCCGACGACGACGGGGATTCGGCTGTTCAAATCGTCGATCAGCAGGACACGGGAGACCCGCTCCCCGGAGTCGACCACGCGCCCGATCAAACCATCGCCGACAACGACCGGCAGGCCCGTGCGGACGCCGTCACGGGTACCGGCATTGACCAGCATGCTGCGCACGAACGTCCCGCCGGAGTCGGCAATGACGCGGGCGGAGATAAATTGCGACGGATTATCCGGCACGAAACGCAGCAGGTCCCGGAGCCGCTCATTTTCAGCCGCCAGGCTGCGTGCCGCGGTATGCCATTGGATCAGGCGGGCGTTCTCAGCCCTTAAGGCAGCGTTCTTGCCACGCAGATCGACCAGATAGTTAACCTCATCGACGATCGCAGCACCGGTCGCGATGGGCCGCGACAGCGCATCGAGGATCGGGGCAACGGCATCCGTAACCGCCATGCGCGCCTGGTCGAATATTCTCGGATCGGCCTTGCCGACTAAGAGCACGCCCCCAGCCGCAAGCAGCAGGAATAGAAACGCGAAACGCTGCGCCATCGCGCGCAGCGGTGCGGCCACTCTCTGAAAGGATTCAGGTCGTTTCGCCACCTCTCGCAGTTCCTCACTTTCTTAGTGCTGAGCCAATGTCAAATCAGTACATGCTGATCAGAACGTTCTTCAGCGTCTTCATTTCCTCCAGGCAGCGCCCGGTTCCCAGTGCGACGCAAGATAGCGGATCGTCTGCGATCGAGACCGGAAGGCCGGTCGAGTGACGCAGCACAAAGTCGAGATTGCGGAGCAGCGCACCGCCGCCGGTCAGAACGATACCCTTGTCGACGATATCGGCGGCGAGTTCCGGCGCTGTATGTTCAAGCGCGACTTTGACCGCTTCGACGATTGCGCCGACCGGTTCCGCAAGACTCTCGGCGATCTGGCGTTCGCTGATCAGCAGTTCCTTGGGCACGCCATTCATCAGATCGCGGCCCTTGATTTCCATGACGTCGCCTTCGCCGTCTTCCGGCGGACAGGCAGAGCCGATTTCTTTCTTGATACGCTCGGCGCTGCCTTCGCCGACCAGCAGATTATGGTTGCGACGGATATAGGCGATGATGGCCTCGTCCATCTTGTCGCCGCCGACCCGCACCGAGCGCGAGTAGACGATGCCGCCGAGCGAGATAACGGACACCTCGGTGGTACCGCGGCCGATGGCGT
>JAPPPC010000123.1:4010-4692 GCA_028817685.1 Rhodospirillaceae bacterium | reverse complement strand
ACACCACCCGCCATTCGACATCGGCATTCGCTCGCTCGACGAAAGCCGACTGCCGGATCCCGATCGGCTGGCCCGATTGATCGACGCGCATGGCGACGTCCGTTATTTGTTTTACGGTCACGTCCACCGCGCGGTGTGGGGCAGTTGGAACGGCATCCCGACATCGGCACTGCCCGGAACCAATCATCAGGTGGGACTGACCCTCGGCGGATCGCCGGAGATGCTGGGAACGCATGAGCGTCCCGCATACGGCGTCGTCCTGATCGAACGGGGCTGCGTCAATGTCCATTTGCGTGATTTCATTGACGAGAGCCCGCGATTTCCGTTGCTCGGCAACGCCTCGAAACACGCGGCCACGCCAGATGCGTTACCCGCGCCGCCGAAAGCGTTGGCAGGCATCTAGCCCTCACGGTCTAGGTCATTCCGTCGAGGAAGATGCCAGCCAGTCGACAAAAGCCCGCAGTCGGCGATTACGCAGCCGGTCGGGTGGGCAAACGATATAGAATGGCCTGCCTGAACGCCGGACCGGTCCGAACGGCTGTATCAGGCGGCCGGCAGCCAAATCCTCATCGACCAACGCCTCAACTGCGATCGCGACCCCCAACCCTTCGATCGCCGCCTGAATAGACAGGTTGAGACTGTCGAATGTGACACCCGTTTGCGCATCCACGCCATCGACACC
>JAPPPC010000123.1:0-4000 GCA_028817685.1 Rhodospirillaceae bacterium | reverse complement strand
CGCGCCAACTCTTCCGGTCGTGTCAACGCGTTCTGCCCTTCGCACAGTTGAGGGCTGCAAACCGGGAGTAAATCCACATCGACCAGCTTCTTGGCCTCCAATCCGGGCCAGGTTTGCCCGCCTTCGCCGACGAGTATTGCCGCATCCACATCGCCGCGCGTGAAATCCACCGGCTGAAGGGTCGTTGTAAGCTGCACATCGATGTCCGGGTGTTGATCGTAGAAATCGCCCCATCGCGGCACCAGCCACCGTAGTGCGAAGGTCGGGTAACAGCTGATCGCAATCGGCCGGTCCATTTCCGACTGCCGGACCCGCTCCGTCGCAGAGGCGATCCGCTCCAAAGGTTCGCTGACCGCTTGTAGATAGTTGCGGCCCATCGGGGTCAACAGCACCTGCTTGTGACGGCGGCGGAAGAGCGGTGCGCCCAACCATTCTTCGAGAACTTTCACCTGGCGGCTGACGGCACCGGGAGTCACGTTCAGCTCTTCGGCTGCGTGAACGAAACTCAAGTGACGCCCAGCACATTCGAAGGTTCGTAGCGCATTCAGTGGTGGGTAAACCGAGGCCATCACAAATTTGAATGATTAAAACTCAATCAAAGCTACACAAAAATCGTTTGTGACGCAAAGACCGAGCGGTCAGTATCGCGGCGTTCTCAACTGTGTATTCACCATCATTCTTGCCTGGAGCGCGCGCCATGCCCGATTCAACCAATGAAATCCCCAAGAAGAGCCTGGAAGACTGGATCGCTCCGGACTGCCATGGGATGAATTTCTTCGAGGCCGACAAAGGCCTGCAGGACCTCTTGTCGCTGCGCCTGGATGACGCGGTGCGCGCGCATATGACGCCGCACTATCAACGCCTCGGTGAGATCGCCGGAAACCGGCTCGACGAACTCTCCCGCATGGCCGACCGGCACGATCCGCAATTGCATGCGCGGGACAGCTTCGGCCGCGACGAGGACTGGATCGAGTTTCATCCGGCCTATCGCGAGATGGAAGCGCTGGGCTACGGTGAATTCGGCATCCATTGCATGTCGCGCAAGGCCGGCGTTCTCGGCTGGGCGGAGAAAGTACCGCCGCTGGTCAAATACACCTTCCAATATCTCTTCACGCAAAGCGAGTTCGCTTTGATGTGCCCCATCTCGGCCACCGACACTTCGGCCATGCTGATCGAGCGCTATGGCGATGAGGAGACCAAGCAGCGCTTTCTGCCGCGGATGTGGAGTCAGGACATGACCCACATCTTTAAAGGCGCGCAGTTCATGACCGAAAAGACCGGCGGTTCCGACGTTGGCAATATCGAGCTGGAAGCGCGCCAGGACGAGAACGACCAATGGCGGCTCTACGGCGAGAAATGGTTCTGTTCATGCGCTGACGGTGATGTTGCGCTTCTGCTGGCGCGCCCTGCGGGTGCGCCCGACGGTAGCCGCGGCCTGGGCTTGTTCGCCCTGCCCCGGCACCTCGATGACGGCAGCCGCAACGCATACCGGATTGTCCGTTTGAAGGAAAAGCTGGGCAGCCGCTCGATGGCCTCCGGCGAAATCAAATTCGACGGCGCCGTCGCCTATGCGCTCGGCGACTACGGCGCAAAGCCGAACAGCGGCCTGAAGCAGATGATGGATCAGGTCAACATGTCGCGCCTGTCGCACGGCGTCCGGGCGGCCGGCATGATGCGGCGCTGCCTTAACGAAGCGATGGCCGTGGCGCGCAACCGGGTGGCCTTCGGCGAAACGATCATCGATCACCCGCTGATGCGGCGTCAGTTGCTCAAGATCATGGTCCCGACGGAACAGGTGCTTTCGGTCTTCACCTACGCGGCGGCGACGATGGCGCGCGCGGAAACCGGCGATGCCCAAGCGGAACGGCTGCTTCGCATCATCACGCCGCTGCTGAAATTCCGCGCCTGCCGCGATAACGTGACCGTGGCGACGGCCGCCATGGAGGCGCGCGGCGGCAACGGTTACATCGAGGATTGGGTCAACTCCAAGCTGGTCCGCGACGCCCATCTCGGCGTGCTGTGGGAGGGCACCTCTTCGATCAACGCACTGGATGTCACCGGCCGCGCGGTCGGAAAAGTCGGCGCGCACGAAGACCTCGGGAATGCGATGCACGACATCGTCGATGCGGCCGACCAGGTTCCCGGTCAGTTCAGGGGCGAATTGTCGAGTATGGTCGATCAAGCCATCGCTTTCGCCGCCGATGTGGCCTCGAAACCGGAGCACGAACCGTTCTCGCGGCAAGCGACGAACGCGCTCTACCACGTCATGAGCGCGGTCCTCTTGGCACACGAAGGCGCGGCCCTTGGTGCGAAGGGCGGCGATGCACGCCGGCTCCTATTGTCCCGCCTCGTCATCGACCACCGGATGCGGCCGCGGGATCCGATGAGCGTCAGCGACGGGCCGGTAGAAACCCGGTGCGCCGACCTGCTGTTGAACGATGCACCGGTGTCGCTGGACGCCGCGGCGCAAGCGTTGGCCGGGTAGATCCCCGGCCTACTCGGCCGCCACCAAAGTGGCGGCCTGTTGCGCCGACTGGGGCGTGTCCGACTGGCGGCGCTCCCGCGGAAATGTCAGCGTCACGGTCGTACCGCACCCTTCATCGCTGTCGATCTCGAAGCTGCCGTCATGCAGTTCGATCAGCGCCTTGGTAAGCGGCAACCCCAAGCCCGACCCTTCATAGCGGCGATTAAGGGCGCCGTCGGCCTGTCCGAAAGGCTCCATGGCCTTCTCGATATCCTCCGGCGCGATACCGATACCGTTGTCGATCACCCGCAGATACGGTTGCTGCGATTCAGATTGCGCAGCCTCGACAATGACGGAGCCGCCATCCGGCGTGAACTTGATCGCGTTGCCGACAAGATTGATGAGAGCCTGGCGAACGCGCAATTCATCGACCAACAAGGGCGGCAAGCCGGAATCGATCCGGGTTTCGACGGAGATGTGTTTCTCCTGGGCCCGCTCGCGAACGATGGAGAGACAAGCGTCCATCATATGGCCCACATCGACATGCTCTTCGCGAAGTTCCAGCTTCCCAGCTTCGACCTTCGACAGGTCGAGAATGTCGTTGATGATCTGTAGCAGATGACTGCCGGAACCGTGAATGTCCTTGGCGTATTCGACATATTTCTCATTGCCCACCTCGCCCAGCCGTTCATGCGCGATCATTTCGGAAAACCCTATGATCGAGTTAAGCGGCGTACGGAGTTCGTGGCTCATATTGGCAAGGAATTCCGATTTCGCGCGGCTTGCCATTACGGCCTGATCCGTCGCGATGCGGAGCCGCTGCACGCCCTCCTGCCCTTTCAACAGCGCTTACGCAGCAGGCCGGCGGCATCTTGCAGATGCTGCATTTCGCGTGAAACCAACCCAGTGTGCTTGATTGTATCGACCGTTGGATCTCTTGAGATATCGGCCAGATTTTGCCGCAGCGCGTTTACCGGCCTGACAACTGCCGCCTCGATGCACGCCAGCGCGATAGCGGAGAACAGGAGCATTGCAATCCCGACGGCCCATTGCACCCCGATCCCTGCATCTTCGATACGGTTCAGCTGATCGGCCATATCCCGAACGATTGTGATGCGACCGACGATTTCGTCGCCGATCATCACGTCCTTGACGAAGGGCAGTACAGTTCCCGCCTCCAACATATTTTCGGCATGCCAACTGGCCAGTAGCACAGCCTCATCGTCCTCGACCGAAATACGGGTAACGTCGCCGTCCAGCCGGCTCGCGAGACGAAGCGTCGCCTGAAGCAGGGACGGCCGCTCATCCCGCAAGGCTTTCAACGTTACCGGAACGAGCTCACGGTACAGATTTTCGCTCTTTTCGAGGCTTTGCTCGGATAGAAGGGTTCGTTCTTTGGCAACGTAAACAGGGCCGGACGCAAATGTGATCAGTGCTGCTGTGCTAAGGATCAGCAGCACAAGGTACCAGCGCAGTGAAACACGCGCTGTCCGCGCCGCGCGTTCGCTCTTTCGATCTATCTGTAACATCCAAGCC
>JAPPPC010000687.1 GCA_028817685.1 Rhodospirillaceae bacterium | reverse complement strand
GAGCCATTGCCGCCGAATTGGCACGCGTTGCGTTCGAAGAGGCCTTCGAGCTTGTGGAAGACGGTGACTTGGACGAAACCCAGTTCGAAGCCTTCACCTTTGGAAACACAGCCCGTTTGCATACATCGCTGAACCCGAATTTCTTCGCGGGCACCGTCGTCGAGTCGGCAGTCGCAAACGAATTTTCCGCAGGACAAGGATAGTGAAGCTGAACACGCGGCCTTTGCACCGAAGGTTCGGCGTCGAGATTCTCGATATCGACCTTCGTGCGTTGGACGACGCGGCGTTCGAAGCGATCAATGCGTTATGGATCGAACACCCTGTCATCCTTATCCGCAACCAATTGCTCGATGAGAGGGAACAAATTCACTTCAGCAAACAGTTCGGAGAGATCAATATCCATGTGCGGACGGATATTCGGTCACGTTCGAATGCAGAAGTCGTTCTTGTCTCCAATCTGCGGCTGGAGTCCGGCCAGCACATAGGTGCGCTGGCGAGTGGCGAAGCGAAGTGGCACACGGATAGTTGTTACAAGCCGAAGCCCGATACGGGTTCGATCCTGTATGCGATCGAAGTGCCGGAAGATGGTGGGAAGACGGCGTGGGCGAATACCCAACTCGCGTACGAAGCGCTCTCGGAAGAGATGAAGACGAAGGTCAACGGCCTGCGCGGTGAATTCGCCTACCAGATCTATTCCGTCGACATCACCGAAGAGCCGGACGTACATAAGATCCGCGACCTGACGCCGGACGTGGTCCATCCCATGGTACTCACGCAACCGGGAACGAATCGCAGGAGCCTATATCTTGATCCGCTGCAGACCTATGGCATCGAAGACATGCCGCCGGCGGAAAGCCGGGCCCTCCTCGACAACCTCGTCGCCCATATAACGGCGCCGGCGTTCGTCTTTCAGCACAAATGGCAACGGGGCGACATCGTGCTGTGGGACAATTGCCGCGTATTGCATCAGCGCGAGCCCTTCGATCCGGACACGCCGCGTCTGATGAAACGGACGACGGTGTTTCTCCCGCCCGATCAGTACCCTGTACCGTTTCAACGTTAGCCACGGCAAACGTGTTCTTGCGCCACCGCAGGCATGTTGCTTCACTTCTACGAAGTCACAACAATTGAAAGGCCAATCGATATGGGGCTCGGGTTGAAGAAACTCACTCCGCATATTGGGGCGGAAGTGAGCGGTGTAGATCTCACAGCACACCTAAACATAAAAAAAAACAACGAAGTCAAAGCCGCGCTCGATGAATATTCCGTGCTCGTATTTCGCGACCAACGGTTTGACGACGACACGCAGACCGCGTTCAGCGCACAGTGGGGACCGCTTGAGACCACCGTCTATAAGCGCGAGGGCGATGGCGGCGTACCGGTGGCTAACATTACCAATGTCGATTTCCGCACGAATGAGATTTTCCCGCCGGACCACCCGCGCCTCAAATCGAACAGCGGCAATGAAATGTGGCACACGGACAGCTCGTTCAAGCCGGTCCCTTCCTACTGCTCTATGCTTTCCGGCCGCGAGGTGCCGCCGACGGGCGGCGACACGCAGTTTGCCTCCTGCCGGGCAGCCTATGAGGCGATGCCAGAAAGCGAGCAGCGACAGCTCGACGGTTTGGTTGCCGAACATGACTACGGCTATTCACGCAGCCTGGTGAAGGGTTATCAGGCGCCGAAAGAGACCCTGGCGGAAGTGCCGCCCGTGCGGCATGCCGTTATACGGACCAATCCTGCAAACGGCCGCAAGAACTTCTATACCGGCTCGCACGCGTCCTACATCATCGGTTGGCCCGTCGAAGAAGGACGCAAGTTGTTGCGGGATCTCGTCAAGAAAGCAAGCCAACCGGAGTTCGTCTACAGCCACCAATGGCGGCAATTTGATTTCGTTATCTGGGACAATCGCTGCGTTCTCCATCGGGCGACCGCCTACGAGGCCAGCCGGTATCGGCGAATCATGCATCGCACCACCGTGGCCGGCGCTGGTCCGACGGTCGATGCGGCAGGCGCCGCCCTGGCGGCGGCTTAGACGATGACATCATCACTGATGCAGGGCTTTCCCCCCTCGCCCGACTCCCAGGTCACCCTCGCGAACTGGCGCACACCACCGTTCAATAAATGGGGGTTCCAGCATGTGCGTGAAATCGTCCCGTCGGCCGACATAGCTGCGTCAGCAAACATCACGATGGAACTCACGCACGATCCTGTCGAGCTCGAGGATTTGCAGATCGAAGACGGCAGCGGCCGATCAATGAGTTTTGGCGCTTTTCTCGATCATACGCATACGGACGGGATCGTGGTCCTGCGCGACGGAAAAATTGTATTCGAGAAATACATGACCGGCATGTCTCAGCGAACGCCGCACATTTTGATGTCGGTGAGCAAGTCCATGCTGGGTCTTTTGGCGGGGATCTTGATCGAGCGGAAGGAACTTGACCCGGAGCAGCTGGTCTCGGACATCGTGCCTGAAGTTGCGGATACGGCCTATCGACGCGCGACGGTTCGCCACCTGCTCGACATGAGAGTCGGGATCGATTTCGACGAGGATTATCTAGCGACCACGGGAGCCATTATCGAGTACCGCAAATCGACCAACTGGAATCCGTTGGAGCGCGGGGAAACGGCAACGGACCTGCGTAGTTTCTATGGCGAGTTAAAGGACAGGTCCGGCGAACATGGCGGGCCGACCAACTATGTATCGCCGAACAACGATCTGCTGGGTTGGGTCATAGAACGGGCGACAGGACGCCGTTATGCCGACCTGATGAGCGCGCTGCTTTGGCAACCGGTAGGCGCCGCGGACAACGCCTATATCACTGTGGACAGGCTTGGTGCACCGCGCTGCGCCGGCGGCATGTGCGCGACGACCCAGGATCTGGCCCGGGTCGGGCAAGTCATTTCAAAGGGAGGATCTTGGGGCGGGACGTCAATCGTGCCGGAAGGCTGGATTGACGATATAGAACGCAACGGCAGTGCCGACGCGTGGAAAGAAGGTACATTGGCGGCGTATTTTCCAGGCCTTGATATCTCCTACCGTAGCCAATGGTATTCCCTGCGCGGGGAAACACCGCTGCTGTTTGGCTTTGGTGTCCATGGCCAATTTCTTTTTATTGACCGGAAAAGCGGAGTCGTAATCGCCAAATTCGCGTCTCAGGAACTGCCGCTCGATACTGAGAAAATCGCCTCGACAGTGCACGCTGCAACGCGGCTTGTCCGACACTTAGCGGGTTAGCTGTAGCAGCCCACAGCCATACACCGTTTGGTGATCATTGAGGGCGCCAATTTAATGAAACGCAAAGAAATTTACCAAACCTTGAAAGGGTTTCTTAAACCGCTCTTCCTATAAGACGAACAGGGTATCGGTGCGCGAGCAACGCGACCTTACCCTGGGCAGAAAAGGGAGAGTCTGATGAGCATCGAACAGGAAGTGGAACTGCTGCGCCGGGTTCCGATGTTCGCGAATGTCGCCAATGCGAACCTCAAGCTATTGGCCTTCGCCAGCCAGCGCCTCTCCTTCAACGAGGGCGATGTCATTTTCGAGCAAGGTGCCGATGGCGATGCGGCCTACATTATCATCGGCGGAACCGCGAACGTTGAAATCGATTCCGTCACTGGCCCGGTAACCGTCGCGACGTTAGAAGAGAACCAGATCGTCGGTGAGATAGCCATCCTTTGCGACGTGCCGCGCACCGCCACCGTACGAGCCGCAACCGAGCTCACGACGCTGCGCGTCACAAAGGACCTGTTCTTCAAACTCTCTGTTGAATTCCCGCAAATGGCCGTCGAGGTCATGAAGGAAATCGGCAATCGCCTCGAAGCCACCACGGGCCATCTTGGCGAAGCGATGGCGGCTAACTAGTCGGTCACACGATCACGCCGCACTAGTGGCCGAGCCGCCGCGCCTCTTCATCCATTACGAGCGCCACGCGGCCGATCGAGCGGCGTCCCAAAACTTCTGCCATCGCCTGCTGGAAATCGGACAAGGCAAAGGTGTGCGAAATTACTGGGTTCAGGTGGCCAGCCTCATACCAGTCCGATAGCTGAGCCATCAATTCTGACATACGGTCGCCATACTCATGGCGGACATCGTCTGGGCTCCAACCAACGTAGTACCCCATATTCAAGCCGCACACCGTGATGTTCTTGACCAACAGGATGTTGGCCGGGATCTGCTGAATGGTGCCGCCAGCGAAACCGACCGGCATAATTCGGCCTTCTGGGGCGATGCAGCGAAGAGATTGCGCAAAGACATCGCCACCGACGGGATCATAAATGGCGTTCGCGCCACGCCCATCCGTAATCTCGAGGACCTTCTGGCGGAATTCACCCTCGCGATAGTTGATGCCATGATCGGCGCCGTGCTCTCTAGCCACCGCTAGTTTTTCTTCCGACCCAGCGGTCGCAATCACGGTCGCGCCAAGAATCTTACCGATCTCGATCGCGGCCATACCGACACCGCCCGCCGCGCCATGCACTAGGAGGGTCTCCCCTTCCCTTACTCGCAGGAGATGCGGCCAACAAAGCGCCGCATAAGAGGTGCCGTACGAATTCGTCAGACAGATCGCGCGGCTGAATTCCAGGCCGTCCGGAATTGGGAAGACGTTCACCTCATGCGCGACCGCCTCTTCGGCGAGACCGCCCCAATCTAGAACGGCGCAGACCCGATCACCTGGCTTTACACGCGTCACGCTG
>JAPPPC010000783.1 GCA_028817685.1 Rhodospirillaceae bacterium | reverse complement strand
GTCGTGTAGGTGCCGGCCAGCGTGCCGAGATTGTTGGTCGAGGAGTGCGGGCCGAACATGGTGAGATAGGCGCCGAGATTGGCGGTCGTCGTCACCCGGAAGGCCAGGAATGTGCCGTCCGCGTCCAGCGCCAGTTCAACCTTGGAGCGGTTGTCGCGCGCCTGGTCGTCGACGAGGAAGTGTTCGGTCCGGTCGCCGGTCCATTTTACCGGACGGTCGAGATCCTTTGCCGCATGCATGCAGAGCAGGTTCTCGCAATACGGGCCGCTGCGCATGCCGAAGGCGCCGCCCATATCCTCGCTGACGACGCGCAGCCGGTTCTGCGGCACATGCAGCATGGGTTCGGCGATGGCTTGGCGCACCAGATGCGGCCCCTGCGTGCCGGTGTAGAGCGTGAAGCTTTCGTTGAACTTGTCGTACTCGCCGATGCAGGTGCGCGGTTCCATCGGCGCGACCGCGACTCGGCTGATATCGATGTCGAGCGTGGTGACGTGATGCGCGACCTGGATCGCGTTCTCGACGGCGGCGCTGTCACCCTGTTCGAACACGAAACAGACATTGTCCGGCACCTCGTCCCAGACGGCGGGCGCGCCGTCGCGGACCGTGTCTTCGGTGTCCGTGACCGAGGGCAGGGGCTCGTAGTCGACCGCGACCAGTTCGGCCGCGTCGCGCGCCTGGGTGTGGCTCTCGGCGACGACGAAGGCGACATAGTCGCCGACATAGCGCACCCGGTCCTGGCGCAGCGGCCGGTTGGGCGGGGTGAACATCGGCGAGCCGTCCGCTTTTTCACGCGCGACGAGGCACGGCACGCTGCCATACTCGGCCATGTCGTCGCCGGTATAGACGCGCAATACGCCGGGCGCAGCCAGCGCGTCCGCCGTATCAATGGACAGGATCCTGGCATGCGCGTGCGGCGACCGGACGACGTAGCCATAGGCCTGGCCGGGCCGGTTCTGATCGTCCGAATAACGGCCGCCGCCGCGCAGCAATCGCGGATCCTCCCACCTTGGCACGCCTTGGCCGACACCGAATTTCGTCATGTTTTCTCCCGGCGGACCGCACCGCACTCAAATTTTATGTCCGGATGAACTGCTGCGCGGATCATAGCCTGATGGCCTATAGTTTGCGCAGCACGAATTTTACGGTCGGTGACATTGGACCCTTTGCTGATCCCCTATGGCGTTGCGGCCCTCACCCCGGCGCAGGTGAGTGTCCAGGACGGAGCGGTCCGGTGTCCGGCGCCTTGCATATCTATCGACCCGGGAAAGCGGGACATCCTGCGGCTGAACGGCGACCAATACGATTTCCCTGAAGCGCCGGATTTGCGGGCGATGACGGACGCTCATGCGCAGCTCGAATTTCTGCACGACCATCTCCGCCATCATTGCGACCTCTGGGCACGGCCGCCGAAGCTGTTTCTGGAACAATACTTCGCCTTCATCGCGTCGCAGGTGACGGCCAACAATGCGACATTGGCGACGAAACTCGCTCCCTACGGATCACTGTTCGCGGTACCCGACTGGGCGCTGTCCGCGCCGCGCCCCTTGCCGCGCGCGCAGATCATGGCCGGAGAGACCTATTGGCCGGTCGATTTCGCCTTTTGGCTTGGAGATCGCGTTCTGGCGGTGATTCTGCAAGGGTCGGAAACAACGACACAAGCTGATCGAGTGCAACTGCGCGCGCTTTCGGGCATCGAGGTTGTGGTGATCCAAACTGCCGAGCTGGCGCGGGACGGTGTCGATGTGTTGTGCCGATCGTTGCCCGTGCCCTTTCAGTCCTTCTGGGACGGCGAGACCCTGCCGTCCAGTCCATTCAAGGGCACATCCTTGGACGATATCGTTCTCGAATAGTGTTATATGTCCGCTTCGAGCACGTAGAGCCCGCCGACATGCCGGTCGATGGCGTAGACGATCGCATTCTCGTCGACATAGACGTCGTTGATCTGGATGGCGCCGGTCGGCGCGCCCTCTGGCGCGGCGGGGACGAAGGAGGCGATCTCCTGCGGCTGGAACGGGTTCGACGTGTCGTAGGCGCGGACACCGCCATTGAAGAACGTGGCGAAGATGACTGTGTCCGACCGGAAGGCGGGTCCGGGCCGGTTTTCATGCACATTGTGCGAGCCATAGCGGCCGCCGCGCCGGCCGTGATCCTCAACCGGCGGCATCGGGAAGGTGCTGATCGGCACCGGGTTGGTTTCGTCACGGATATCGACGACCCAGGTTAGCTTGGGCCAGTCCGCGCCGTTGTCGCGCACGCATTCGTCGGCGACGATCAGCAGATCGCGGGACAGCAGCGGCAGCGCCGTGTGGCAGAAGCCGGGATAGGGCGGGTGCGGGTTCCAGTTCGCAATCAGCCTCGGCTTGGCCATGTCCGATATGTCGAGGATCGCCGTGCCGCCATCCAGGCAACCGAGATAGGCGCGGTCCGGCCGGTCCGGAAAGACATTGGTGTTGTGCATGCGGAAGCCGGAATCGAATTGCGGATGGCGTGGGGGCAGCGGCGTGTCCTCGCCCTCCATCGTGCCGGGAAACCACCAGCGGCCGACTTCCTGCGGTTTCGCCGGATCGCGTACATCGATGATCGTGTAGATCTGGTCGTCCTTGGGATTGCGCGGGGTGAAGTCCGCCGCCCCGCTGGTGCAGTGGATGTATTCACCGTCGACGAACCACAGCGCGTGCACGCCGCGCGAATGCGGGCCGCTGCGGTCGAAGAAAGAAATTGAACGTGGGTTCTCCGGATCGGCAATGTCGAACAATTCGACCCCGGCGGGCTGCTCGCCATGCACGGCGGTCTGGTAGGCGACGGCCAGGATGTCGCCCGTGACCTCCAGCGAGTTGGAGCGCACCCGGTTGTGCGGCAGCTGGGTCTGGCAAATCAGCTTGGGCTGCCGCGGATCGCTGACATCGACGCCGGTGAAGTTGGTCGGCGCGGATTCATGCGCGATCCACAGGATTCGCCGGCCGTCGCCGGCGATCTGCAGCGAGATACCTTCGCCGCCATTGCCGAAGCCGTTCAGGGTGTCGTGCGCAATCAGCCGCATGTTGAAGGCTTCGTCCTTGCTCATGATCGCGCTCCCGCTCTAGGCTCCATGCATGATTCCCGTTTCGATCATTACAGGTTTCCTCGGCAGCGGAAAGACGACCTTGTTGAACCACCTCGTCCGCCAGCCGGGAATGGGCGACACGGCGGTGATCGTGAACGAATTCGGCGAGATCGGGATCGACCATCTCCTGATCGAGCAGGCCTTCGAGGACACCGTGCTGCTGGAGAATGGCTGCATTTGCTGCTCGATCCGCGGCGACCTGGTGGACACGCTGACCGACCTCAAACGCAAGGTAGGGCAGGGCGCGCTGCCGCCCTTTGCGCGGGCCGTTGTCGAGACCACGGGGTTGGCAGATCCGGCGCCGATCCTGCAGACCTTGATCTCCGACGACCGGATGCGGCGGGATTACGCGCTCGACCGGATCGTCACCACCGTCGATGCGGTGAACGCGCCGGGTCAGCTCGAGACATTCGGCGAGGCGGTGAAGCAAGTGGCCGTGGCGGACAGCCTGCTGATCACCAAGTCGGATCTCGCAAACGGCGGTGTCAGCGCATTGCAGCACCGCCTCCGTGAGATCAATGCGAATGCCCCGATCGCGGCGATCGAACATGGCAAGGCCGACCCTTCGGTCCTGTTCTCCGGGACGACGGCGCAACGCGATTTCAGCGAATGGTTCGATCACGCGCACAACCATCACCACGATGCGGAGAGCGGCATCAATTCGTTCGCCCTTGTGATCGACGATCCGCTGCCTTGGGCGGCGGTAAAGGCCTGGCTCGAAACCGTTGCGTCGCTGCGCGGCGGCGATCTCCTCCGGGTCAAAGGCTTGCTGAACATATCGGGACGCAGCGGTCCGGTCGTCGTGCACGGCGTACAGCATGTCTTCCACACCCCGGTCGAGCTGCGCGAATGGCCGGATGCGTTGCGGACGACGCGGATCGTGTTCATCACCAGGGGGCTGGAACGGCCGGCCCTGGAAAACGCACTTTTCACCTATGTCGCTGAGGCGGCGTAACGCAAACAATGGACAAGGAAAAACATCATGGTTGAAACGGCGGTCTTCGAGGCGGGGAACTACCGCTATGTGCGCGGACCCTTCCAATATTCCGGCGGCGTCGCGGCTCAGCCCGGCTACGCCATCGAGCGGGTCCGCTTCGCCAAGCGGCCGAACATGGTCGAGGGGTTCAAGGCGATCGAGGCGCATCTGACCGCGCGCGGCCGACCGTTCACCAGCTTCTGCGCCTGCGAGCTGCGTTCGCCAGCGCCCTTCACCGAGCAGGGCTTCATCGACTTCAACCGGGTCTATGTCGGGACCTTGGAACGCTGGGGCATTTTCAAGGATGAGGAAAACCCAGTCGCCCGGTCCAACGTCTGTCCCGAGCTGGATGGCCCATCCGAACCATCATTCGAGTCCTTCTGCTACACGGTCCCTGCGGACAGCGTGGCGCCGGGCCGCGCCAACCCCAGCTTCCACATCGCCGGATCCGGCGAGGCGCCGGAAGGCCCAGGCGGCTACGAGGAGCGCATCATCCGGCTGGGCGATACTTCGGACAGTGCGATGCTGGAAAAGGCTCTCTATGTGCTGGGGGCGATGGAGACGCGCATGAAAGCGCTCGGTGTCGGTTGGGCGCAAGCGACGACGACCCAGGTCTACAC
>JAPPPC010000566.1 GCA_028817685.1 Rhodospirillaceae bacterium | reverse complement strand
CGGCTTGGAATTTAAGCGGGAAATCGTCTATGGCCGACTGTCGACCTTTCGTCAGGCCGCCTTGCCCATTTTCGCGGCGATCTGTGGCATGGTGGTGCCGGCCCTTATCTTCGTGGCGATCAACCAAGGGGATCCGGCGGCGCTGAACGGCTGGGCGATTCCGGCCGCGACCGATATCGCGTTTGCCCTCGGCATTCTGGCACTGCTCGGGCCGCGCGTGCCCGTCGCCCTGAAAGTGTTCCTGCTGGCGCTGGCAATCATCGATGATTTGGGTGCCATCATTATCATCGCACTGTTCTACACCTCGCAGCTGTCCGCCTCGGTGCTGGTGATCGCTGCGGTCGGGTGTGCGGTGCTGTGGCTGCTGAACGCGCGCGGCGTTTGCAAGATCGCACCTTACCTCATCGTTGGTCTCGTGGTCTGGGTCTGCGTGTTGAAATCCGGCGTTCATGCAACGTTGGCCGGTGTGGTGATCGCGCTGTTCATTCCGATGCGCAGTAACGCGGCATCCAGGGAGGAATTCCGCGACGCGGAAGCGGCTTCGCCCTTGAAGCGACTGGAGCACGCGCTGTCGCCCTGAGTCGCGCTTGGTGTGATGCCGCTGTTCGCTTTTGCCAATGCCGGCGTGTCGCTGCGCGGCCTGTCGATGGGCGACCTTTTCGCGGGTATCCCGCTGGGTATCGCGGCGGGCCTGTTCATCGGCAAACAGATCGGCATCGTCGGTGCGACCTGGGCCGCGGTGAAACTCGGGATCGCCCGGATCCCCGAAGGCGTGACCTGGATGCAGATCTACGGCGTCTCGATCATCGCGGGGATCGGCTTCACCATGAGCCTGTTCATCGGGACGCTCGCCTATACGGATCCGGCGCATGCGGCTGGTGTGCGGATCGGGGTCCTCGCGGGATCGTTGGCCTCGGCTGTGCTCGGCATCATCGTGCTGCGTCTTGCGACGAACCGGCAGCCGGCGGGCGCCTTCACCATGGCAGAACCGACGACGGGGCGGTAGCGGCATAGCCGCCGCCCTGAGGCCTGCCGTCCTTGGCATCGGCGCGTGGCGAGGGGGATCAGATGAAGTCATTGATGAAACGAATTTGCGGGTTGCCGGTCTTAGCCAGCCAGAGCCAGAAGTGGCGCGAAACTCTTGATTGGGGATCGCCCGATTTGATGAAGGCCTATTTGGAGACAAAGCCTGACGGTGCTGCCGGGGAAGCGCCGGCGCCGGAACCTCTCCCGCAGCAGCATTCAGCGATCCGCATCGGGGACCGGAATCCGCGAGGGTGAACCTACCGAACCTTTGACCGTTTTGTTGCCGTCAAACTTCGCCCCAGATGGCAACGAGCCACCCGCACGTCCCGCGCTACGACGTGCGGGTGTGCGTTTGGGGCCCTGGCTCCCGCCTCACGCCTGCCGCTACCCCGGGCGTTATCAGGCCCGCCAGAACGGCTTCGCGGCCTCGGCGGCCGCCGCGTCCGCGCTGACACCGATATCGTCGAGTTCGCGCGCTGTGAGGCCGGCCAACTGCCGGCGCTGGGACGCCCGGTCCCGCCACCGCTGCAGGGTCTTTGCGAGGGAACCGAGACCGAACGCGGGGGAAGGCCCCCCAACGATTCCGGACAACCGCCGGCCCCCATGGGCCAGATCGTGAGATACAGCTTTCATCGTACCGTCTCCTTGCGACACTTGAATTTCCTGCCGCGGAATATTGGATAAATGAAATTGCTTTTCAAACCGATATAATTTGGCATAAGACTTAGAATATTTATGTCAAAAGATGGGGGCCGTTCATGCGATTGCCGCCACTCAACGCGATCCGGGCTTTCGAAGCGGCAGCCAGACTGGGCGGCTTTGCCCGCGCGGCAGAGGAACTCAACGTGACGCCGGCCGCCGTCAGCCATCAGGTCAAACAGCTCGAAGCGCGTCTCGGCATTACCTTGTTCAACCGGCTGCCGCGGGGGTTGGAGCTGACCAGCGCCGGACAGGAGATCCTGCCGAACCTGACCCGCGGCTTGGCCCATTTCGCCCGGGCGGTCGGGGCGGTCAGCGGCGGGGAACTGGCCGGTCGGTTGACGGTGAATGTGGCGCCGTCGCTTGCCACCCTATGGCTCGTGCCGCGCCTCGACAGTTTCATTCAGGCCTATCCGGATATTCGGGTACGGTTGCTCGCGGCCGATGCTGCGCCGGATTTGAACCAGGGCACGGTGGACATCCGCATTCCGTACGGCGCCGGGAACTTTCCGGGCTTCAAATCGCGCCTACTGATGCGCGACACGGTGTTTCCCGTCTGCGCGCCGACCTTGTTGAACCATAAGCCGCTGCGCCGGTTCTCCGATTTGCGCGATCACACGCTGTTGCACGACATCGATATCGATATTGAAGAGCCGACATTGACCTGGGCGCGGTGGCTGCGGGACGCGGGCGTGGATGCGGGCGCGCCGGCCACCCATGTAGAGTTCAGCAATTCCGTTCTGCTGACGGAAGCCGCGGTGCGCGGGCAGGGTGTCGCGCTGGGCCGCATGTCGCTGGTGCGCGACCATCTGCAGACCGGACGGCTCATCCGGCCCTTCAAGGCGTCCAGGCCCAGCGACTACGCCTATTATTTCGTGACGACGGAAGCCGGCGCCGAGCGGCCGCGCGTCAAGGTGTTCTTCGATTGGATCGAACGGCAGGTCCAGGACGAAACCGTCCACTAGATCTTGATCTGATCTAGGCGCTTTCCTTCAGGCGCGACGCTTTCTTGCGCTCGTGCGGGTCGAGATGGCGTTTGCGCAGCCGGATACTGTCCGGGGTGACCTCGACCAGCTCGTCATCCTCGATATAGGCGATCGCCTGTTCCAGCGACAGCTTGCGCGGCGGCGACAGGGTGACCGCATCGTCCTTGCCGGCGGCGCGGATATTGGTGAGTTGCTTGGCCTTCAGCGGGTTCACTTCGAGATCGTTGCCGCGGCTGTTCTCGCCGATGATCATGCCGCCATAGACCGGCACGCCGGAGCCGATGAACAGGGTCGCGCGCGCCTCGAACCCCATCAGCCCGTAGGCGACGCTCTTGCCGTTGCTGATCGAGACCAGCACCCCGTTGCGCCGCCCTTCGATCGGGCCGGCATAGGGACCGTATTCGCGGTAGACGCGGTTCATGATGCCGGTGCCGCGCGTCTCCGTCAGGAAGTCGCCGTGATAGCCGATCAGCCCGCGCGAGGGCGCGACGATGCTGAGCCGCAGCTTGCCGCCGCCGGACGGGCGCATCTCCTCGACCCGGCCGCGCCGGGCGGCGATCGATTCCATGACCGTGCCGGAAAAGCCTTCATCGACATCGATCACGACATCCTCGTAGGGCTCCAAGGTGGCGCCGCTCTCCGGGTCCTTGCGGGTCAGCACGCGCGGGCGGCTGATCGACAGCTCGAAGCCTTCGCGCCGCATCGTCTCGATCAGCACGCCGAGCTGCAGCTCGCCGCGGCCTGCCACCTCGAAAGCGTCGGCATCGGCCGTCTCGGTCACGCGGATCGCGACATTACCCTCCGCCTCGGCGAGTAGCCGGGCGCGGATCAGGCGCGACGTCACCTTCTTGCCGGATTGGCCGGCGAGCGGCGAGTCGTTGATCGAGAAGATCATTGCCAGGGTCGGCGGATCGACCGGCTCCGCCGGCAGACTTTCGGTCACCGCCAGATCGCACAGCGTGTTGGAGACGGTGGCCTCGCCGAAGCCGGCCAGCGCCACGATGTCGCCGGCATGGGCTTCCTCGACCGGGGTGCGGGCGACGCCGTCGAAGCGCAGGACCTTGGTGATCCGCGTCTGGTCGACTTTGTTGCCGTCGCGGTCGAGCGCCTGCGCCGTCATGTTCTGGGTGACGGTGCCCGCTTCGATACGGCCGGTCAGGACGCGGCCCAGGAACGGATCGCTTTCCAGGGTCGTCGCCAGCAGGCGGAAGGGGCCTTCACCGGTCACGGTCGGCTCCGGTACGTGCGCGATCACCGTGTCGAACAGCACCGCCATATTGTCGGTCAGCTGGTCCGATTCCGCGGCCGCGCGGCCTTCCTTGGCCGAGGCGAACAGGATCGGGAAGTCGAGCTGCTCGTCGTTCGCCTCCAGCGCCACGAACAGGTCGAAGACCTCGTCATGCACCTCGTCCGGCCGGGCGTCCGGCTTGTCGACCTTGTTGACCACCACGATCGGCTTGAGGCCGAGTTTCAGCGCCTTGGCGGTGACGAACTTGGTCTGCGGCATCGGGCCTTCCGAGGCGTCGACCAGCAGCAACACGCCGTCGACCATGCCTAGGATACGCTCCACCTCGCCGCCGAAATCGGCGTGACCCGGCGTGTCGACGATGTTGATGCGGGTTTCGCCCCAGCTGACCGAGGCGCATTTCGACAGGATGGTGATGCCGCGCTCGCGTTCCTGGTCGTTCGAATCCATGACCCGTTCGACGACCTGCTGGTTCTCGCGGAATTGTCCGCTTTGCTGCAGCAGCGCATCGACGAGCGTTGTCTTGCCATGGTCGACATGGGCGATGATGGCGATATTCCGGATGTCCACGAGGGATCCTTTGCGCAAGAGGATAAAGGGAAGGCGGCCGCGCCGCGTTGGCCGCCTTCTAGTCCATCGGGCGCGCGAAATCCAGCTTTTGTGTTGCGCCGCAGCACACGAAGGCTCGCGGCCCCGCCGCTCTATGCTATAAGGCCCCCGCACGCGCCCGTAGCTCAGCTGGATAG
>JAPPPC010000250.1 GCA_028817685.1 Rhodospirillaceae bacterium | reverse complement strand
TTCCAGTTGGCACTCCGGCGGGGTGAGGCCGTTATGCTTCTCGGGCGGCGGCTGGGGGGTGCTCTTGCGCTTCTTCTGGCCGCCGCCCTTTCTGTTGCGCACGCGCAGGATCCGCAGCCCGAATCCGGCACGGGCTGGACGGACAAGGAGGCCGTTTCCGGCACAAGTTTCATGGTCGCCGCGGCGAACCCGCATGCGGTCCGCGCCGGCTACGATGTGCTGAAACGCGGCGGGACGGCCGCCGACGCCGCAGTCGCGGTGCAGCTCGTCCTCAATCTGGTGGAGCCGCAATCCTCCGGCATCGGCGGCGGGGCGTTCTTGCTCTATTGGGACGCGGCCACGAAGACTCTGCACACGATCGATGGGCGCGAAACGGCGCCCGCCGCGGCGGTGCCGGAACGGTTTTTGGGACCGGACGGCAAACCGATGAAGTTCTTCAAGGCGCTTGTCGGGGGCCAGTCGGTGGGCGTTCCCGGCACCGTGCGGCTTCTTGAAACGATGCATAAGCGCTTCGGGAAAACGCCCTGGCCCGACCTGTTTGCGCCGGCGATCGCGTTGGCGGAAAACGGCTTCGCGGTGTCGCCGCGCCTCGCGACGTCGATTGCGCGGGCCCAGAAACGCGAGTTGGACCGGTTTCCGGCGGCGCGCGCCTATTTCTTCGACGATCGGGGGGCGCCGTTACCGGCCGGTCATCAATTGAAGAACCCTGAATTCGCCGCAACCCTGCGCCGGATCGCGAACGAAGGCGCGGATGCTTTCTACACCGGCGCTATCGCAGCGGACATCGTCGCGGCGGTTGCGGAAACCTCCGTCGTCGCCAACAACATCACGCTGCAGGACCTCGCCGATTACGAGGCGAAAGACCGGCCGCCCGTCTGCACTGCCTATCGGGCGTACGAGGTTTGCGGCATGGGACCGCCGACGTCCGGCGGGCTCACCGTGGCCCAAATCCTTGGGCTGCTCGCACAGCATGATCTCAGGGCGACCGGTTGGAACGCGGAGTTCGTGCATCTGTATGCTGAGGCCGCGAAATTGGCCTATGCGGACCGCGCGCGCTACATGGCCGATGCCGACTTCATCGATGTTCCGGCGGCGGGGCTTATCGATCCCGGGTATTTGAAAGCGCGGGCGAGGCTGATCGACGCGAGGAAGTCGCACGGCAAGGCGGAGGCTGGCGACCCGCCGGCGAAGAAGGCGATGGAATGGGCGCCGGATGCGCACCGGGACCGGGCCGGCACCAGCCATTTCGTCATCCGCGACGCGGCGGGCAACGCGCTGTCGATGACGACGACCATCGAATCCGGTTTCGGCAGCCGGGTGATGGTGCACGGCTTTCTGCTCAACAACGAGTTGACCGACTTCAGCCGGCGCCCCGAAAAGAACGGCAAGCCGGTCGCCAACCGGGTCGAGGGCGGCAAGCGGCCGCGCAGCTCGATGGCGCCGACAATCGTCTTCAAGGACGGCGAGCCCCATATGCTGATCGGGTCGCCCGGCGGCAGCCGCATCATCAACTACGTGGCGAAATCCCTGATTGCCATCCTCGATTGGGACATGGATCCCCAGGATGCGCTGGAGACGGGCCACTTCACCCACCGCAACGGCAAGACGCTGGACCTGGAAGAAGGCACGGCTGCCGCCGAATTCGGCGAGGCGCTGCAGGCAAAAGGGCATCGCGTGAAGGCGCGTAATTTGAACAGCGGTCTGCATGCGATTTTGATCAAGGACGGCCAGCTGACCGGTGCC
This sequence comes from Rhodospirillaceae bacterium, assembly GCA_028817685.1. Taxonomy (GTDB): domain Bacteria; phylum Pseudomonadota; class Alphaproteobacteria; order UBA8366. The sequence continues at coordinate 2,974 of JAPPPC010000250.1, read as the reverse complement.
GCCGACCCGCGCCGCGAAGGCGTCGCGATGGGTGAATGAATGCCCAAACCGCTTTCTTAAGACGTGTGTCCTCCGTAAAGTGGCGATCCGAATTTCACGAGAGAGGATCACCATGCCAGGCACACGCGAGGGCGCCATCGGGCGGATCGAGGCGGAATATGACAGCGGCGATTTCATCGGCATGCTGGCGGAGCGGGTCGCGATTCCGACCGAGAGCCAGGAGCCCGATCAGTTGCCGGAGCTGTACCGTTATCTGCGCGACAATATCGGACCCTACCTGACACCGCTTGGCTATGACTGCGAGATCTTCGACAACCCGGTCGAGGGCGGTGGGCCGTTCCTCGTCGCGTCGCGCATCGAAGATCCGTCGCGGCCGACCTTGCTCGCCTATGGTCATGGCGACGTGGTGCGTGGAATCCCGGAACAGTGGCGCGACGGTCTCGACCCCTGGGTCCTAAAGCAGGAAGGCGACCGTTATTACGGCCGTGGCACGGCCGACAACAAGGTGCAGCACTCGATCGTCATGGCCGCGCTCGCCGCCGTTCTGGCCGAACGGGGAAGCCACGGCTTCAACACCAAGGTCCTGCTGGAGACGAGCGAGGAGATCGGCTCGCCGGGTCTCGAAGAATTCTGTTCGGCGCACACGGACCTGTTGGCCGCGGACGTGTTGATGGCCTCCGACGGACCGCGCATGAACCCGGCGCGGCCCGATATCAAGCTCGGCAACCGCGGCATGCTTGCCTTCGATCTGGAAATCGATCTGCGCGTCGGCAGCCGGCATTCCGGCCATTGGGGCGGCGTGCTGGAAGATCCCGGCGTGACCTTGGCGCATGCGCTGGCCTGCATCGTGACCAAGAAAGGCCAGATCAAGGTGCCCGGCTGGACGCCGGACGAAATCCCGCCGCAGATCCGCGAGGCGTTGCAGGATTGCCGCGTCGATCCGGGCAACGATTTCCCGGAGATCGATCCGGACTGGGGTGAGCCGGGCCTCAGCCGCGAAGAGAAGATGTTCGCCTGGACAAGCTTCATCGTGCTGGCCTTCATCACCGGCCGGCCGGAAAATCCGGTGAACGGCGTGCAGCCGGACGCCCGGGCCCGATGTCAGTTGCGTTTCTCCGCTGATGTGGATCCGTCCAACTTCGTGCCGGCGCTGCGCGCGCATCTCGACGAAAACGGGTTCGAACAGGTCAAGATCAAGGAGCTGCCGGACGGCTTCTTCCCGGCCTCGCGCAGCGATCCCGCCAGCCCGTGGATTCCGTTCGCCGTCGAGTCGGTGACCAAGACCCAGGAGAAGCCGATCGTCGTACCGAACTCGGCCGGTGGCCTGCCCAGCGACATTTTCGCCCGCAATCTCGGCGTTCCGACCCTATGGATTCCGCATTCCTACACGGGCAGCTGCCAGCACGGACCGAACGAGCACATCCTGCACCACATCACCCGCGAAGGGCTGCGCATCATGACAGGGCTGTATTGGGATCTGGGCGAGACCGAGGGCCTGTCGGGTTAGGCAATCAGCGCGGCGATATAGCCCGGCAGCGCGAAGGCCGCCCGGTGAACGGCCGGTGTGTAATAGCGTGTGTCCAGCTTGGCGTCGGCGTAACGGCGTTCAAGCGCATCGAGCGATACCGACCGCAGGTCCGTATCGTCCGTCGCCCAGCCGAACGCCATGCATCCGCCGACATAGGCCGGCACCGTCGCGGTGTAGCAGCTCGTATCGGCGAAGAGCGGCTTCAGCGCGGCCAGCGTGTTGCGCAACTCGTTGCCCTGCACGAAGGGCACACCGTTCTGGGTGACCAGCACGCCGCCGGGCGCCAGCACCCGCTTGCAGGCCGCGTAGAAGCGCTCGGTAAACAGGATTTCGCCGGGCCCGATCGGATCGGTCGAATCCACGATCACCACGTCATAGCGATCTTCCGTCGTTTCGACGTGATCGACGCCGTCGGCGATGACGATCTCCGTCCGGGGGTCTTCGAACGCGTCGCCGCAGATGCTGCGTAGGTACTCTTTGCTGAAATCGATGACGCCCGCATCGATTTCGACCAAGGTCGCGCGGGTGACAGCCTGGTGCTTCAGCACCTCTTCCAGCATGCCGCCATCGCCGCCGCCGATGATCAGCACCTCGCGCGCCGCGCCGTGCGCCAACAGCGGCAGGTGGGCCAGCATCTCATGATAGATGAACTCGTCCCGCTCGGTTGTCTGCACCACCCCGTTCAGTGCCAAAACCCGGCCGAATTCGGGATTTTCGAACAGGATCAGATGTTGCAGATCGCTCTTGCCTTCATACAGCAGCTTGTCGATGCGCAGGCGCGTGTGCAGGCCGGGATGGAGCGTTTCCTCGAACCAATCCGCCGTCACATCCGGCCCCGGCGGTGCTCGCCGACTTCCATGCGATCGGGTTGGAACGCCTCGCGCAGCACGTCGACCGCCCGCTGCGGTTCGGTGTCGCCGCACATGAAGATGTCCATGGCGGCGTAACCATGCTCCGGCCAGCTATGAATGCTGATATGCGATTCCGCCAAGACCGCGACGCCAGAAATACCGCCATTTTCCGTGAAGCGATGAAGGTGGATGTGCAACAGAGTGGCGCCGGAAACCTCGACGCATTTCCGCAGGGCGGATTCGATGAACGTTTTATCGTCCAGCCGGTGCGCGCCCCACAGATCGACGATCAAATGCAGACCGGCAAACCGGTCGCCATCGCTTTGATAGAAATAGTCGTTCGTCGTGACCGTCGCGTCCGTTTCGGTGCCCTCGGACATCTCCTCGAATTGTATGGTCGTGTCTTCAATCATGGCGGTTCGATCGTCGAAAAAAGGCCGCTCGATATGAAACCTTAGACTGGTTTTTGCAAGCAAAATTTATGCGTTTTCCTGCGGATGGCCGGACGCGGGGGCGGACCGGTTCAACGCTATACGTCCTGCGCGTTTTGGCAGTATAATCCGGTCTGTTTTTCTTGTCCGAGATGTCGGAAAGG
>JAPPPC010000451.1:4807-17418 GCA_028817685.1 Rhodospirillaceae bacterium | reverse complement strand
TGATCACCGCGGATACCGCGCCGGCGCATCTGGCCGGGGCGCTGTGCCGTCCCGGGTGGACGCTCATACCCTTTGCACCGGACTGGCGCTGGCAAATCGAACGCGACGATTCGCCCTGGTATTCGACGATGACGCTGTTTCGGCAGACAGAGCCGCGCCGCTGGGACGATGTCGTGCTTCGCCTGCGTGCGGCGCTGGAAGCGCGAATCGCGGAAGGCGGCTAAGCTACCCGATCCGCGTAGCCGGCGCCGGCGAAAGATCGTCCAGGACCGGCAGGGCCGCGATCAGATTGAGGTCCGCCGTCCCCGCCGCAGCGGTTGCGGCGAGAATTCCATGGATACCGTTCACCGCGAAGCCGAGCGCCTGCGAAACACTATTTTCGGCCAGATAGTGGCTGACGAACAGGGCCGTAAAGGCATCGCCCGCCCCGTAGGCGGGCGCCTCGATCGCGGGCGCAAAGCACGACCAACAGCCCGCAGCTTCGGCTGCCACGGCCCCCATCCGGCCGTCTTCCTCGACCCCTGTTACGATCACGGTCTTGGGCCCTTTGGCCAGCAACAGCCGCGCGGCATGTGCGGCCTCCGTTGCGGTCGACACAGGCACGCCCGACAGATGGGCCGCCTCGAACGTGTTTGGCAGGACCATGTCGGCCTGGGGTAACGCCTGATCCCGAAAAAAGGGCGGAATGTCCTCTGCGACGTAGAACTGTCCGTGGTCCCCCATCACCGGGTCGCAGCACCAGATCGCGGCGGGGTTCGCATCCTGTACCCGCTGAACGGCGGCGCGCACAGCCGGACCGGCCGCGGCACTTCCCAGATATCCGGACAGAACCGCGTCGCAACGAGACAGCATGTGTTGTTGCTGCAGCCCATTGACGAGCGTATCGATTTCCGAGGCCGACCGGATTTGGCCGGTATGGGAGCCGTGCGCCGGGTGATTGGAGAAGTTCACGGTGTCGATCGGCCAGACGGTGCGGCCGAGGCGTTGCAGGATCGGAACTGCCGCCGCATTGCCGACATAACCGCTGGTAACGCGGGATTGGATGGTCAGGATCGACATGATCTGATCCATACCACGCCGATCGCCAAACCGCAGAAAAAAGGCGCCGGAAACGTCTGTGTGACAGACGCTCCCGACGCCGTTGGAGCCTAGGCCCCGGCGCGCATTGCGGCGCTTCGCGACGTGCGCCGGGCGACAGGCCTTCCTGGCAGCAGGCCTGCTTTCCGGTCACGTCCGCGACGTCCCCGAGGCGACGCCGCCTGGATGCGGGGCGCGACCTCCGTCGGCGATAGCCGCCAGACGGCTGTCTTTCGTTTGCCGGTGCTCGCCTGACGGATCGACATCTCCGGACCAGATGCCCAACCGCCCCACCAGGGGTGCAAGCCCTCCGCAAAGGGCTTGGGCTTGTTGCCGTGCGGCGTACCGAAGCCGCGAGGCCCTTCGGGCCTGGCGGCGAGGCGCGATCCACCGTCGGGAAACGGCGACCTAGCCCCGGACGCATACAGCGCGGCACCATTCGGTTCAGGGTAAGGCCGGCGCAAGGCACCGGATGCCAAGACGCGGAAGGAAAATCACAGGGAGCCATTTCCCTTCGCACCCATGGCGGCACGGCTTCATCCAGTCAAAATGGATCAACTGACGATAGGCCGTTTCCCCCCGAACCGTGTGTTCCCAGCAAACACACGCTCCGCAGGCGGCGTCCGAGCGGAAAACTCGCATCAGCTGCCGCCAGAGCCGAACGGATGCGGTTGAAAACCGAAAGCCGTTCCCGAAACCACCACCACTGTCCGAAAACAACCGGTCTGAGACCAGACCGAGATCGCTTGAAACGGACGGCGGCGTGTCGATTTCGACGCAATCACGAGCCAACGCCGATGTTGAAAATTACCAAACGGGGTGTCCACAACGTTTGTGTGCAGCCGCCATATTTCTTGTGCATAAACCGGCCGGCATCGCACAAACGTCCCACCGTTTTTCCACGGCGTTATCCACAATGGCGGTTTTGTCTTTTATTCACAATTTGTTGGTATTGCTGTCTCGAGTTCAGCGCGATTATTGGGCCGGCCGGTAGGATTGCGATATTATCTTCAATCGATGGCAGGGGTTTTTACTGCAAACTGCATCGAATCCTATGTTAGGATTAAATGAGCCCAAGTGATTCGGGTTGTTGGGGTCGACAAAGAGGGGGTTGCAATGAGCAACGGCGACAGACCGCTATCGCCGCATCTGCAGATTTATGCGTGGCAATGGACTATGGCGTTATCGATCTTGCACCGCGCGTCCGGTGTGGGGTTGTCCGTGGGGACGCTACTCATGGTGTGGTGGCTATTGGCGCTCGCGGATGGTGCGGCATCGTTCGATTTGGTGCAGGGTTTCGTTGCCCACTGGTTTGGCAAACTCTGCCTGCTCGGCTGGACTTGGGCACTATTCTATCACCTGTGTAACGGTATCCGGCATCTCGGCTGGGATGTTGGCATGGGCTTCGAGCTCGATACCGCTCGGAATACCGGCTATCTCGTCTTTGCGGCTTCCGTCGTATTGACCGGGCTTGCCTGGCTTGTTGGCCTTGCGATGGGAGGTGCGTAATGAGTCTCAGATCTCCACTCGGCCGCGTCCGCGGCCTCGGCTCCGCCAAGAGCGGGACTGAACATTTTTGGGCGCAGCGCGTTACAGCGGTTGCGCTGATCCCGCTGACGCTTTGGTTCGTCTATTCGATCCTGGCGCTGGGCAGTGCTGACCATGCGACGGCGTCCGCTTGGATGCAGTCGCCGGTGAATGCGGTCCTGCTACTGCTGCTGGTCGTCGCGACGTTCCATCACATGCAGCTCGGTCTGCAGGTCGTAATCGAAGATTACATTCATGTCGAAGGCGCCAAGATCGCGTTTCTCGTGATTGTGAAAGGGGCGAGCCTCTTGCTTGGCGTCGCCGCGGCGTTCGCCATTTTAAAAGTATCGTTTGGAGGGTAAGGCACCATGGGTGAGGCATATCCGATAGTTGATCATACCTATGACGTCGTCGTCGTAGGCGCCGGTGGTGCTGGGCTGCGAGCCACGTTCGGGCTCGCCGAGCGCGGTCTCAAGACGGCCTGCATTACCAAAGTGTTCCCGACGCGCAGCCACACCGTGGCGGCACAGGGCGGTGTTTCCGCCGCGCTCGGCAATATGGGCCAGGATGACTGGCGCTGGCATATGTACGACACGGTCAAGGGGTCCGACTGGCTCGGCGACCAGGACGCGATCGAATATATGTGCCGCGAGGCGGTGCCGGCGATCATCGAGCTGGAGCATTACGGTGTACCGTTCAGCCGCACGCCGGACGGCAAGATCTATCAGCGTGCCTTTGGCGGCATGACCACGGAATATGGTGAAGGCCCGCAGGCGCAGCGCACTTGTGCCGCCGCCGACCGGACCGGTCACGCCATGCTGCACACGCTGTATCAGCAGTCGCTGAAGCATGAGGCCGAGTTCTATATCGAGTATTTCGCGCTCGATCTGATCATGGAAGACGGCGAGTGCCGCGGCGTCATGGCCTGGAACCTGGATGACGGCACGATCCACCGCTTCCGTGCCAAGCAGACCATCCTGGCGACCGGCGGCGGCGGCCGTATTTATTTCTCCGCCACCTCGGCGCATACCTGTACGGGCGATGGGGCCGGCATGGTGCTGCGCGCCGGACTGCCGATGCAGGACATGGAGTTCGTGCAGTTCCACCCGACCGGCATCTACGGATCGGGTTGCCTGATCACGGAAGGTTCACGCGGCGAAGGCGGGTACCTCACCAACAGCGAGGGCGAGCGGTTCATGGAACGCTACGCGCCGTCGGCCAAGGATCTGGCCAGCCGCGACGTGGTCAGCCGGTCCATGACGATGGAAATTCGCGAAGGCAGAGGGGTTGGCGACAACAAAGACCACATCTTCCTGCATCTCGAACATCTCGATTCGGCACTGATCGACGAACGGCTTCCCGGCATCGCCGAGACAGCGCAGATCTTCGCCGGCGTCGACGTGACGACGGAGCCGATCCCGGTCATTCCGACCTGCCACTACAATATGGGCGGCGTGCCGACCAACTATCGCGGTCAGGCCATGACCCTGAAGGACGGCAATCCGGACTCTCCGGTGCCGGGCCTGATGGCGGTTGGCGAGGCGGCCTGCGTTTCGGTGCATGGGGCGAATCGCCTCGGCTCCAATTCGCTGCTCGATCTCGTCGTATTCGGCCGCGCGGCGGCCAATACCTGCGCCGATGTTGTCGACCCGAACGAATCGCACCGGCCCCTGCCGGCCGATGCGGGGCAATACGCGCTCGACCGGTTCGACAAGCTGCGCCACGCCAGCGGCGATACGCCGACGTCGGAACTGCGGTTGCGCATGCAGAACGTCATGCAGAACAACTGCGCGGTTTTCCGCACCCAGGAAGTCATGGATGAGGGCGTTGCCAAGATGAAAGAGGTGACCGACGGCGTCGCCAGCATCCGGGTCAGCGACCGCTCGATGATCTGGAACTCGGATCTGGTCGAGACGCTGGAATTCGAAAATCTGGTCGAACAGGCTGCCGTCACCATGAGCTCGGCGGCGAACCGGCAGGAATCGCGCGGCGCGCATGCCCGCGACGACATTCCGGATCGCGACGACGAGAACTGGATGAAGCACACGATCGCGTGGATCGACGAAGACTACAACGTCAAGATCGACTACCGCCCGGTGCATATGGAAACCTTGACCAACGAAATTCAACCGGTGCCGCCGAAGGCGCGCGTCTACTAGACGGCACTGTTCGACATTTAACCGGTTGAGGAAAAAGAAGGGGTAATCATGGCTGAATTCACTCTCCCCAAGAATTCGAAGGTTGGCACGGGTAAGAGCTGGCCCGCGCCCAGCGGTGCCAGCAACACCAAGACGTTTAAGATCTATCGTTGGAATCCGGACGATGGCGAGAATCCCAAGGTCGATACCTATGTCATCGACCTGGATGATTGCGGGCCGATGGTTCTGGACGCGTTGATCAAGATCAAGAACGAGGTCGATCAGACCCTGACCTTCCGGCGTTCCTGCCGCGAGGGCATTTGCGGTTCCTGCGCGATGAATATCGATGGCACCAACACCTTGGCTTGCACGAAATATATCGACGACGCCAAGGGAGACGTGAACATCTACCCGCTGCCGCACATGCCGGTGGTCAAGGATCTGGTGCCGGATCTCAACAATGCCTATGCGCAGCTCGCATCGATCGAGCCCTGGATGAAGAGCGAGACGCCACCGCCGCCGGATCGCGAGCGGTTGCAGTCTCCTGAAGAACGCCGGAAGCTCGACGGGCTGTACGAATGCATTCTTTGCTTCTCCTGCGCGACGAGCTGCCCCAGCTACTGGTGGAACTCGGACCGCTATCTTGGCCCGGCGATCCTGCTGCAAGCCTATCGCTGGATCATCGACAGCCGAGATGAGCATACGGGCGAGCGGCTCGATGCCCTGGAAGATCCTTTCCGGCTGTATCGCTGCCACACGATCATGAACTGCTCGAAGACCTGCCCGAAGGGCCTGAACCCGGCGCAGGCGATCGCGGAGATCAAGAAACTGCTGGTCGAACGCCAGTACTAAGGCGACCGTATAACGCTCGAATCAGGGGTCGCGCAGGCGGCCCCTTTTTCGTGGGAGATCGAAGGAACACGATATGTATTTGCCCAAGGACTTCGCCGTCGAGGATCGCGAGATGCTGTACGGCCTGATCCGTGCCAACAGTTTCGGCCTGTTGATCAGCCACGTGGACGGCCAGCCCTTCGCGACGCATCTGCCGTTCCTGCTCGAAGGCGATGTGCTGGTCGCGCACATGGCGCGCGCCAATCCGCATTGGCTGGCATTCGCGGATGGCGGCGAGGTGTTGTGCGTGTTTCAGGGACCGCATGCCTATGTGTCGCCGTCCTGGTACACGGTGGAGAATGCGGTTCCGACCTGGAACTACACGGCAGTGCATGTCTACGGCACACCGGAAATCGTCGACGATCCGCAGGCGGCATATGCCGATCAGGATAAGCTGGTCGATTTCAATGAGGCGGGCTTCGAAACACCATGGCGGCTCGGCGCGCGCGACCGCGATTTCGTCGACGGCATGATCCGCGCCATCGTCAATTTCCGCATCCCGATTGCCCGCATCGAAGGTAAGTTCAAGCTGAGCCAGAACCGGCCGGAAGAGGATCGCGAAAGGGTCGCCGCCCAACTCGAAGCCAGCGCGGACCCTGCGGCCGCGGCATGCGGTGCGTTGATGTCTGCGCGGCGGGACGGTTAGAGCGGATCGAGGTCGGTTGGAATGGCTTTCGGCGCTCCAACAACCGCGTAGATCCGCTCTACAACTCTGATCTAACCGTTACCGGACTCTAGCCAATCAACGTCATGCGCCGGCAGCATGTCGCGGATGCGGGTGTCGTAGATCGCGAGATCCTCCGCGCTCAGATCGGCGCGCCATTGTCCGTTCGCCCCCTTGTTGAAGAACCGGCCTTCGTCCTTCCAGCGGTTTTCGCCCGCCCCGGGAACGAATTGGTCGGCCTTTTGTTTCATGTTGGCGAAGCTGGCGGTCGCCGCCATGGCGTTCAGCGCTTCATCGGTCACGTCAATTCCCAGGAAGGCAGCGCAGCGTTTCATCTCGCCGCGCAGGTCCCGTTGCATGTCGCTGTAATGCATCAAATGTACGTTCGGCAGATGTTCAAACGCGCGGTACGTTTTGAAATGGTGGACCAGGTTGGCGAGCGAAAAATTGTCCGGGTCGCCTTCGATGTAGGGACGCTCGGACCATTGCCGGAAGCCGGCGCCGATATCTTCGGTCGCGCGGTGCGCGTTCTTGCCGCTCATCTGGTTCAGCGCATGATTTCGCATCGAGAAATGCGCGTCGCGCGGGTCTCGGAAGACCGCCAGATACTGGCATTGCGGAAAGAAAGGGATCCCGTCGAGCGGCGTATGCGTTTTGATGAACCGGCGGTGGGTCTGCGCTTCCAGCATCGCGGCGATTTTCTCGACCGGATGATGGGTGGCGTCGAACCAGGGTGAGATCACACCTGGTCGGACGCTTAATTCGGGCGTTCCGAATATCAGCAGCGCGCAGATTGCCTGGGTCCAGGTGGTGCCGCATTTCGGCGGCGTGCAGATCAGGATGTCATCGTGGCGCGGACTGTAGTGATCCCAGCGCGCGGCTTCGGTGATCGGTGAGTCGTAACGTACCGTGCGGTGCGGGTGTTCAGATGTCATGCGTTGGACTTTGGTGGAGGTTACGGGGCCGTTGCCGTTTCGAGCCAAGCGCCCACGGCCTCCGGTGTCAAGCCGCCGCCGCTAAAGCTGCGCGGTTCCGTGGCCTGCAGGTTCATAAGCGAGAACCGCCCGTTGCCCGCATGCAGGATCACACCGTTGAGGTCGCAGTCGCGTGAGGCGAGATAGGCAACGCCGGGCGCGACCTGCTCGGGGGTAAAGGTGCCCGGTTCGACGGACCGCCGCAGCATGCGCGTGGCCGCGACCGGCGATATTGCGTTCGCCCGGATGCCGTCATCCCTGCCTTCGGCGGCGAGCGCGTTCATCAAGCCGATTTGCGCCATCTTACCGATATTGTAGGTGCTGAGCTGCGGCACCGCGCCGTCGAGATTGAGGGCCCGGCCCGAGGTGGTGAGAACGATGCGGCCATAGCCCTGCGCGCGCATATGCGGCATCGCGGCCTGGGCCAGCCAGAAGGGCGCGTTGACATGCACGTCCAGCATGCGTTGATAGTGGGCTTCGTCGATGGTCTCGATGGCTTCGAAGACCACCAGTCCGGCATTGTGGATCAGAATGTCGATGCGGCCGAACATGTCGATTGTCCGCTCGACCAGCGCGTGCCCGGACTCGCGGCTGCCCAGCAGTTCGTACGTCGCCGCGGCCTTGCCGCCCACCTTGATGATGTCGAACGCGATGCCGTCGGCCGCGGTGCGGTCGCTGCCGGTTCCCGCCGGGTCGACGCCGGCGTCATGAACCATCACCTTCGCACGGCGTCCCGCCAGCAATTTGGCATAGGCGGCTCCCAAACCGCGTCCCGCGCCGGTGATCAGAGCGACCTGGCCGTCGAAATCGATCATCTTGCGTCCACAGCCTCGTTTTGGTTCATTGAGCATCTTAATCGGACGATGGCTGGCGCGCGAATGCCAAGGAGACTGCCATGCAGCTGACGACGGACCAATTGGAACAGTTCGACCGTGAAGGGTACCTGTTCCTGCCGAACGTGTTTACCGAAACCGAGTCCGCCCTGTTGAACCGCGAGGCGCAGCGGGTCTTCGCCATGGATCGCAAGGAAGTCGTGCGCGAAAAGGACGGTAAGACCGCGCGTACCGCTTTCGCGGCACAACATTACAATGAGGGGTTCCGCCGTCTTGGCCGGCATCCGCGCCTGCTTGAGCCGGTCAAGCAGATCCTCGACGGTGACGTCTATATGCATCAGTACAAGGTCAATGCGAAGGCCGCCTTCAATGGCGATGTCTGGCAGTGGCATCAGGATTACGGGACCTGGTCGCGCGACGATCTGATGCCGGAAGCGCGGGCGATGAATATCGCCTTGTTCCTGGAGGATGTGACGGAGTTCAACGGTGCGCTGATGTTCATCCCGCGCAGCCATAAGGGCGGCGTGATCGATGCCGGGCACGATGTGCAGACGACCAGCTATCCGCTGTGGACGATCGATGACGAAACCATCACGCGTCTGGTGGACGAAGGTGGCATCGTGTCACCGAAAGGCAGGGCCGGTTCCGTCGTCATGTTCCACAGCAATTTGGTACATGGCAGCCCGTCGAATATGTCGCCCTACGACCGTACCATCGTCTATCTGAGCCTCTGTCACGTGGACAACCACATCCGGCAGTACAAACGGCCGGAATGGGTGGCGGAGCGCGATTTCACACCGCTTGAAAGCCTGCCGGACGACTGCCTTCTGACCATGGAAAACGCCGCCGCGGAATAGAGCGGTTGCGCCGTTTTGGTTAACCGAATCTTGACGGATCCGGGCTGCCGACCAATGCCATAATCGCTTTCCAGGATTGCGAAAATCGCATTGGTAATCGGAATCGAGTTGGCGCATTTGTTCGCCGATTCCGGGGTGCGAACACCGAGCTGTTGCGCCGCCGGAAGCACCCGAACATATGCATAAAGGAATATCGTCATGGTTACGGCGATCTCTCGACCGGCGGCGCAGAACGCCCGCGGCGCGGCCCAAATGCTGGCCGGCGTCGTCCTGTTTTCCTTCACCGATGCGATGGTCAAATGGTTGGCCGCCGACTATCCGGTGCATCAGCTCGTCTTCTTTCGTACGGTCTTCGCCCTGCTGCCGTGCCTATTCTTCGTCGCCCGGTCCGGGGGAATAGCGACCCTTTATACGCGCCGGCCGTTGGTCCATCTGACGCGCGGCGTGATCGGGCTGGCGGCGATGGGGTGCTATTTCTACGCCTTCGCCAAGATGGATCTGGCCGACGCCAAGGCGCTACTGTTTTCCGCGCCGCTGTTCATGACGGTCCTATCGATTCCGCTGCTGGGCGAGAAGGTCGGTATATACCGGTGGGCAGCCGTCTTCGTCGGGTTTCTTGGCGTGCTCGTCATCGTGAAGCCGGACGGCGACGTGCTGCAGGTCGGCGCCGTCGCGGCGATCGGCGGTGCGGTGCTGTACGCGCTGGCGGTGATCACGGTGCGCCATCTGAGCGCGACGGAAAGCGCGGCCAGCATCACATTCCACTACACGCTCACCGGTGCCCTGGTCGGTATCGCGTTGGTGGCCACGTTTGGTTGGGTGTCGCCGACGCCGCTCGATTGGGTGCTACTCGTCAGCGTCGGCGTTATCGGTGGGATCGGACAGTACTGTCTGACCCAGGCGTTTCGCTATGCGGAAGCCGCCGCGATCGCGCCGCTGGATTATCTGTCCATGGTGTTTGCGCTGCTGCTGGGATATCTGGTCTGGAACGATATTCCGGGCGTGGACGTGTTCGCCGGCATCGCCCTGGTCGTGGCCAGCGGGTTGTTCATCCTGTACCGCGAACGGCGCCTGTCCAAGGTCCGGACCAGCCGTCTGCCGAAGGTTCGGGTGCGTTAAACACTGCGCCTACGGGTCATCCCGCACTTGATGCGGGATCCAGCCCCGAAACCCACGGGCCGCAGACTGGTTCCCGGCTCGGCGGCGCTGTGCGCCTCGGCCGGGATGACACGAATGGATGGGCAACCGGGCTCAATCCGTGTTCAAGGGATCACCCCATGTTGCGGACGACATGCTTGCCGATGATGTTGCGCTGGATCTGATTGGTGCCTTCGACGATCTGCAGCACCTTGGCATCGCGGAAATAGCGCTCGACCGGGTTCTCCTGCGAGATGCCAGCCGAGCCGAAGAGCTGCACCGCGTCCGTCGCGACCTTCATGGCGACGTCGGTGGCGAAGCATTTCGCCATCGACGCGAAGGGCGCCAGCGCGTAGCCGGTCTCGCCCGCATCGACCATTGCGGCCGCCTTGTAGACGAGCTGCCGCGCGGCTTCGGTCTGCGTCGCCATATCGGCCAGCATCCACCGCACGCCTTGGAAATCGGCAACGGACTGCCCGAACGCCTCGCGCTCGCGCACATAGCGCACCGCGTGGTCGATCGCACCCTGGGCCAGCCCGACCCCGCGTGCGCCGATCGAGGGGCGTGCTTTGTTGAACGCCTCCATGACCAGCTTGAAGCCTTCCTCTTCGCTGCCCAGCCGGTTTTCCTCTGGCACGAAAACATTGTCGAAATGCAGCGCCGAGGAGGGCACGCCGCGCGAACCCAGCTTGTTCTCGCTGCGGCCGATCTCAAAGCCTTTCATGCCTTTTTCGACGAGGAACAGGCAGACCCCGCCATGCCGCTGATCCGGGTCGGTCTTGGCGGCGACGACGATGAAGTCGGCGATGGCCGAATTGGTGCAGTAGATCTTCGAGCCGTTCAGCACGTAGCCACCATCGGTCCGGTCGGCGCGGGTCTTGATGCCCGCCACGTCGGACCCGGCGCCAGGCTCCGTCACAGAGATCGCGGCGCGCAGTTCGCCCGACCCCAGTCCCGGCAAGAAGCGTTCTTTCTGTTCCTCGGTGCCGCCATACAGGACGGCGCAGAACGGGGTCCATTGCACGATCAGCAGATAGGCGGTGTTGTAGCAAATACGGCCCAGCTCCTCGATCGCGAGACAGGCGGACAGCATGCTGTTCGCGCCGCCATAGGCTTCCGGAAAGGGCAGGGCGAACATGCCCAGTTCGCGCAACGCGTCGAACATGTCCTGCGGATATTCTGCCTTGGCGTCGATCTCCGCCGCGCGCGGCGCCACCTTGTCGCGCGCGAAGGCTCGCAGGGTCTCCTGCAGCAGGCGTTGCTCTTCGCTCAGCGCGTACTGGACGTTGTCCGCCATCAGCCCTTCCAGCCGACGGCACCTTTCGCCAGCAGGTCTTCGACCTCATCCTCGCCGAAGCCCCAACTGCGCAGGCCTTCCTTGGTGTTCTCGCCGATCAATGGCGGCTGACACTGCACTTGCGACGGGGTACGGCTGAACCGTGGTGCGGGTCCCGGCTGTACGACGCCACCGACCTCGACATAGCTGCCGCGGTCCTTGTTGTGCGCGTGGTTCCGCGCTTCGACATAGTCGAGCACCGGCGCAAAGCAGATATCCGTACCTTCCATGATCTCGCACCATTCGTCGCGTGTCTTTTCGGCGAACAGCGCGTCGAACTTCTTGACCATGTCCGGCCAGGTGCTGCGGTCCATCTGCGGCGGCAGATCGGCCAGGTTGAGCCCCAGCTTGTCCACCAGGATGGCGTAGAACTTCGCCTCGATCGACGCGATGGAGACGAAACGGTCGTCCTTTGTCTTGTAGCAGCGGTAGAAGTGCGAGCCGCCATCGGTGACGTTTGAGGCCCGTTCATTGACCCAATTGTCCGACGCCGCGAGGCCCCACATGCCCATGCCCAGGAAGGCCGACCCTTCGGTCATCGCGGTATCGACGACCTGGCCTTCGCCGGTCGTGCGGGCATTGATGATGCCGGCCAGGATGCCGACGGCAAGGAACATGGCGCCCCCGCCCATATCGGCGACCACGTTCAGCGGCGGCACCGGGGTCTCCTTCGGACCAATCGCGTTCAGTACGCCGGTCACTGCCAGGTAGTTGAGATCATGACCGGCAGCTTGCGACAGCGCGCCGTCCTGACCCCAACCGGTCATCCGGCCGTAAATCAGCTTCTTGTTGCGTTTGAAGCAATCTTCGGGGCCGAGGCCAAGCCGTTCGGTGACGCCGGGCCGGAAGGGATCGATGACGGCTTCTGCCTGCTCGATCAGGCGCATCACGGTCTCGACGCCGTCCGGGCTCTTCAGATCGACGGAGACGGAGGCGCGGCCGCGCCGGGTCACGTCCGTCGCGTTTGGGCGCCCGATACCGAGCCCTGGGTCGGTGTTGCGGTCGATGCGGATAATGTCGGCGCCCATATCGGACAGTAGGGCACAACACAGTGGCGCCGGACCGATGCCGCTCAACTCCACCACCTTGACGCCGGTCAGCGGACCGCTGGCTTGTTTGTTATCGCTCATGAAGGGGCTCCCTCTCTTTGGTTGGGCGTCGCATCCTCCGCGGCGGG
>JAPPPC010000451.1:0-4797 GCA_028817685.1 Rhodospirillaceae bacterium | reverse complement strand
GAGGTGGACGCCGTCATCTCGTGTCTCACGCACTATCGAGCCATGCCGGCACAGGTAATTCAAGTGGGCCACCGTCTCGCCGATGGCGAAGACGACATTCTGCGGGTCCAGACCCTGCGAAAAGATCGCATCGGACAGTTCCTTGGCCGTCATCGGCCGGACGCACGCCTCCAGAAATTGATCCAGTCGGCCGTCATGGTGCCGGCGCAACGCATCGAGCCGCGCATGCAGGCCGCTGAAGGGCAGATTGTGTGACGGCAGAATATCGGCATTGTCGGGCAGGCCGCGCAGCTTTTCGATCGATGCCAGAAAATCGTCCAACGGGTTGGCGTCTGGCTCGTTGATCTCGACCGCGATGATGGGCGTGATCTTCGGCAGCACCTGGTCGCCGGAAATCAGGAGATCGAGGTCGCGGCAATAGAGGCAGGCATGCTCCGGCGCGTGTCCGGTGCCGATCACGACTTGCCAGTCGCGGCCGTCGATGGCGACGGTGTCGCCATCGCTCAGGCGAGTAAAGGCGCGCGGGATCGGGCTGACGAGGGTGTGGTACCGCGGGGTTTCCCGATGGGTCGCTTCGAGGAGTTCTGGCGAACAGCCGGTTGTGTGCAGAAAGGTGCCCTGATGGTCGTAGACCGCCGGGTCGGAATCCAGGCTCCAGCTTCGTCCCCACAACCATTCCCGTTCGGTCATCCACAGGCCGATACCGAACCTTTCGCAGAGCCAGCCCGCCATGCCGACATGGTCGGGATGGTAATGGGTGCAAAGGCCCCGCCAGAGCGGCCGGCCGGCCAGCTGTTCGGCCAGGATCTTTTCCCAGGCAGCGACCGTGACGTCGTCGAAGATGCCGGTATCGACCAGCGTCCAGCCGTCGCCATCCTCCAGCAGCCACAGATTGATATGGTTCAGGCGGAAGGGCAGCGGCATGCGCAACCAGTGCACGCCGGGTGCGACTTCAACCGTCTCTCCGGGCGGTGGCGCCGTGAGCTCGAAATATTCGATCGCGTCCGGCATCTATCGGGTGGGCATGGACCCGTCATAGTCGACGAAAAATTTCGAGTCGCCGTACCCCGCTTCGACCGGGATGTGCATGATGCGGCCGCCCTCGACTTTCTCGGCCTTGGGCATGACGGTGACGACCTGCTTGGCCGCGGCGGCGGTGAGCGCGTCGGCGACCGTCGGCGATTCATCCAGCACGTTCAGGTTCATGCGCGTGGGAAACATCACAGAGCGATGTCCGGCCTCCGCATCCGCGATGGCGGTTTTCGGGGTGATCCACACGGACCCGACGGATTCCGTGCCGTCGTGCAGCGCATCCACCTTGTGCGGGGCCGGGGCGAGAAAGAAGTGCGTGTCGAAGCGTTTCGGGACCCGTTCCGGCGTGATCCAGTGCGCGAACGGCACCAGCGCATCACAGGCGAGTTCCAGATTCTCCGCATCGACCATCTCTGTCAGGGTGATGTCGCCCTCATAGACCGGGATGCGATATTTCTCGACGAGCGCCGCTTGGCGGTCGGGGCCGATCAGGTCAGCGGTGCCGCGTTCCCGCGCCAGCAATACGCTGGCCTCCTCGAAGGTCTCGCGGATGGCGGCGACCCGTAGCGCCATGAGGCGCGCCGGTAGGGTGCCTTTCATGCCGCGTCGTCCTTCCAGCTTTGGATCGCCGTCCACCGGATCGACCTTTCCCCCCGGAAAGACCAGCGCGCCGCCGGCGAAATCGGCCTTGCTGTGCCGCACCACCATGAACACCTCGATCCCCTCGTCGGAGTCCCGCACGAGCAGGACGGTGGAAGCATCCACCGGGGTCACGGGGACAAAGGGCTTTTCGGCGTCGGTCATGGGGATACCTGTTCTGAGTTGTGCGTCGGCCAGCTTCCAGCTTACGCGCTAGACACCGCCGCCGGAGAACGAAATCGGGTGAATTGCCGGGGAAAATTCGTTTGCTCCCTAATTATTAGGGTCCTAACATAAAAAGCAACTGTTCAAATCCCATGACAGGCTTAATCGGAGCGGTCCGGCACGTTAATGTCGGTGCATAGGGGCAAGTTTGGAGTACAGGATGAAGTTGCCGTTCGAAGGACTGACCATGGTCGAGATGGGGACCAGCGTCGCCGGGCCGTTTTCCGGAAAGATCTTCGCAGAACTTGGTGCGCGCGTGATCAAAGTCGAGAATCCGGACGGCGGCGATCCGGCGCGCTTCTGGTATCCCCGGTTGCCGGAAGGCAACTCCGCGGCGTTTCAGTCCTGCAACATGGACAAGCTTTCGGTGACCGTGGATATGCGGGACGAGGCGGAGCTTGCCCGGTTGCGCACCTTCATCGCCGAGCAGGTCGATGTGGTCCTGCAAAATCTCCGGCCCGGCGCGGTTGAACGTTTCGGTCTCGACGCCGACACGCTGCGCAAGGACAATCCGCGGCTGATCTATTGCAATGTCGGGGCCTTCGGGGCCGGTGGGCCGCTTAGCCACCTGCCCGGCTACGACCCGCTGATGCAGGCCTTCAGCGGCCTGATCCATCTGACCGGAGAGGCGGACCGGCCGCCCTCAAGGGTCGGCATATCGCTGGTCGATATCGGCACCGGCATGTGGTCGACGATTGGTATCCTCACCGCGCTGTACCGGCGCCAGGCGACCGGCGAGGGGGCGGTCGTGGACACCTCCCTGTTCGAGACCAGCCTGGGCTGGATCACCCTGGCGGCGGCTGAACTGGCGGTCTCCGGTGAAGCGCCGAAGCGCAACGGGCTGCGCGGCCCGATCGTCGCCCCCAACCGGGGATTTCATGCCGCCGACGGCATCCAGGTCATCGTGATCGGCACGGACGGGCAGTTCCGGCGGCTCTGCGATGTGCTGGGGCGTCCGGAACTGGCGGACGATCCGCGCTACGCGAAGAGCGTCGACCGGCTGGCAAATGAAGCGGAGCTTGCGGAAATCGTGGGTGCCATCATCAAGACGGAGCCGCGCGCGGTCTGGTCGGAACGGCTCAACGCGGTCGATATCCCCAATGCCCCGGTGCAGACCGTGGAGGAAGTGGTCGCGCACCCGCAGACGGCGGCGCTGGGCATGATGCGCCCCGGCGAAGACGATTCCTCACATTATGTCGGCCTGCCCTTCCGCTTAGACGGTAACCGGCCGGCGACCGGCGCGCATGCCCCGCGTCTGGACGAACACAAGCAACACGTATTTGACTTTATGAAGACTTAGAGACGGGAAGGACGACGATGTTCACCGAAGACCAAATCGCCATCAAGGACGCGATCGACAAGATCTGCGAAAATTACGGCGACGATTACTGGCTGGAAACAGACCGCACGGGCACCTTTCCCGAAGATTTCGTGAAGGAGTTCGTCGATGGCGGCTGGCTTGGAATCGCCATGCCGGAGGAATATGGCGGCTCCAATCTGGGCATCACCGAAGCCTCGATCATGATGCAGGCGGTGGCCGAGTCCGGTGCCGGGTTCAGCGGCGCCTCGGCGATCCATCTCAACATCTTCGGCCTCAACCCGGTCGTGGTATTCGGCACCGAGGAACAGAAGCAGCGCATGCTGCCGCCGCTGATCCAGGGCAAGGAGCGCGCCTGCTTTGGCGTCACCGAACCGAATGCCGGGCTGGACACGACCAACCTGCAGACAAAGGCGGAGAAGAGCGGCAACGGCTATGTGGTGCATGGCCGCAAAATGTGGACCTCGACCGGCCAGACCGCGAACAAGATCCTGCTGCTGGCGCGCACGTCGCCGCGCGACGAGAACGGCAAGCGGGCGGAAGGACTCAGCCTGTTCTACACCGACTTCGACCGCGACTATATCGAGGTGCGGGAGATCGAGAAAATGGGTCGCAAGGCGGTCGACTCCAACGCGGTCTTCATCGACGGCCTGCCGATCCCGCAGGACGATCTGATCGGCGAGGAAGGCAAGGGCTTCTATTACCTGCTGCACGGGTTGAACCCGGAGCGGGTTTTGGTCGCCGTCGAGGCCATCGGGCTGGGCCGCGCGGCGCTGCGCAAGGCGGTGCAATATGCCGGCGACCGGGAAGTCTTCGGGCGGCAAATCGGCCAGAACCAGTCGATCCAGCACCCGCTGGCGCGCAGCTGGGCGGAGCTCGAGGCAGCCAACCTGATGGCCTATCGGGCCGCCGAGCTGTACGACAACGGAGAGGAATGCGGCGCGGAATCGAATGCGGCGAAGTATCTCGCCGGCGAGGCTGGCTTCACCGCCTGCGAGCGTGCCATCATGACCCATGGCGGCATGGGCTACGCCAAAGAGTTTCATGTCGAGCGTTACATGCGCGAGATGATGATCGCGCGGATTGCCCCGGTCAGCCGGGAGATGATCCTGAACTATATTTCCGAACGGGTGCTCGGCCTGCCGCGCTCCTACTGATCGGCCGAAACGGGGGAAACCGAAATGGATTTTGGCGCTTTCAATCTGCTGCAACATCGGGACCGGTTAAAGTCGCCGCACCAGGTTCTCGCCGAATCGCTGGAACATGTGAAGCTGGCGGAAGAGCTTGGGTTCAGCCGGGTTTGGTTCGCCGAACACCATTTCTCCAACTACAGCCTATGTCCGTCGCCGCTACTGCTGTGCAACCAGGCCGCGGCGATAACCAAGACGATCCGGGTCGGCTGCGCCGTGTTGATCCTGCCCCTGCACGCCCCGGCGCGGGTGATCGCGGAAATCGCCCTGGTCGACGCGATGTCCGGCGGGCGGCTCGATGTCGGCGTCGGCAGCGGCTACCAGCCTTACGAATTCGAACGGCTCGGCGCGGATATCCAGAAGAACAAGGTCATGTTTAACGAGATGCTGGAC
>JAPPPC010000514.1 GCA_028817685.1 Rhodospirillaceae bacterium | reverse complement strand
TGAACGCTCGAAAGGCGTCACAGATCTCATCCTGGTACCGGCCCGATGTTCATGATGCCCTGCCTATTTCGATAGCTTTATCGTCAAAGGGTCGCTCCACCGTTTGCTGGACTCGCCGCGCACCCGGAGCGTGACCTCGCGATAAGGAACGATCCAGGTTTCCCAATAGTTGCGGGAAAACACGCCAAAGTCCTTACGCGGTCCGTTCACTGTCAACTG
This sequence comes from Rhodospirillaceae bacterium, assembly GCA_028817685.1. Lineage (GTDB taxonomy): Bacteria > Pseudomonadota > Alphaproteobacteria > UBA8366. Next base: position 4,517 of record JAPPPC010000514.1, on the reverse strand, counting down.
GCCCTTCACGCTGAGCACACCCGAACCCGCGGTGTATTCGAGCACATAGGAAGGGGCCTCGCCGGCCCACTCGAGATACAGGTGGCCTTGCAGGTCATCCCAAGACACCGTGCCGGACCTGGCAGGGGAAACCCATTGTGGTGGCGCCTGGTCCTCGCCCCGAGAAGTTCGCCTCGGTTCCTTATCCGGAATCGCCAGATTCGCGAGCCTCTCGGTCAATCTTGGCAACATCCGACCGACGATATCAGGCCGATCCGTCGCCAGATCGCGGCGTTCTTGCGGGTCGGTCAAAAGGTTGTAGAGCCGTGCATCGAGCACTTCGCGCCTTTTCGTTCTCACGATCAGCTTCCAGCCTTCCTCGGCAACGGCAGCAATGAAATCCTTCACCGCTTCAGGTTCGGCCTCTGCGAAGCCGGCCTTGCTGGTCACCGCATACCATTCTGTCGATTTACGAGCGCCGGTGAGCGTTGACCCGGGAAGTGCCGCCTGCCCTCCCTGGCCCAACGCTTCCAGCACGGTCGGCATGACATCGAGATGGTCGGACGCCCTCTCCGTAAGCATCGGCGTCAGTCGTGGAGGCCACCAAATGAACAGCGGAACCCGGACCGACTCCTCGAACAGGGTACCGGCTGCTGTCGTCGACGCGTGCCCGACATTTCCCCGTTCCAGCAGCTCCTCCCCGTGGTCGGCCGTCACGATCAAGATCGTGTTGTCACGCAAACCGGCAGCGGTGAAGAACTTCCAAAATACTGCAAACCAGGCATCGAACTGCTGAATCCCCCCGGCATAGAGGGCATCGATAAGGGGTCGGTCGGCCGCTTCGAAAACGATGCTCCCTGCCCGCAGGGCTGGCTGTTGCCGTAACGCCTGCATTCGCTCGAAGGCCGGCTCTCCTTCCGCAGGCAACTGCAGACCCGAAGGAAGAAACCTGTGCTCCGGATCGTAGGGGAGGTGCGTATCCAGATAGTGGTACCAAAAAAAGAATGGTTTCCCGGCAAGTGTTTGCCGGGCAATCCAGCGCTCCGGCGATTCACCGGCCACGACCGGCATCCCGAGATTTTGAAAATTCTCCGTCTTCGCGAACGCCTGTACCGAGCCGACCGCCCATCCGTCACGGGCGAGCCGTTCAAGCGGCGTATCCAACGATTCGGCAATCGAATGCCCTCTAGCATGGACCCCTTGCGCGAACGGCGATAGGCCGGTCAGCAGCGAAACGATATTGGGCCCGGTCCAGGACGCGATGCTTCTATGATCCTTGAAGTGAACTGCCTCTTGCGCGGCTTCGAAGAATTTGGGCGCCACGGATGCGGTGAACCGGTCGGCGCGCAAGCTTTCCACAGTCAACAAGATCACGTTCATCGGCGGATCGGCAAACCGCGAATGAAACGTCAACGTTGCCCCCACGACAACGAGGACCAGGACGACGCTAACGAAAATCGATGTCCAACGCATCGATACCACCGAGGAAAAGAAGTGCCGTTGCGCAACACGCGCTGAGTGCGTCCAGCAATCGAGCGCCTGGTGCCGCCCGGTCAACGGCCGCGAGAGGCAAGACCGAAAGTGCCGGCAGATAAACCCAAAGAGGCATTGCTGTCCCTTTATGTGCGCCTGCGCCAAGCAGCAAAAGGCTCAACCCGAAAAGCAGTATCACAGCATAGGAGAACGTCTTGCTGTCAAAGGGCTGCAGCGGGACCTTCTTCGAAAGCGATTGGAGGTACAAACCGGCGGAGACCGCGCCCATCGCGTTGATACCGATGTCCCGCAAACCGAAAGTTCGCGCCGCCATTGCGCCTTGCAGGATTTCATCGATACCGCCGAGACCTGCCGCCAGTATCACCGCACCCCAGACCGCAAGCTGCCTCGGCAGATGGTGCCGGCAGCTCCAATAGACCAGCAGTGTGAGCGCGAAATACTCCGGAATGTGAATACGCTTTGCTGGGAAATCCGGGTCTGTCGCCAGCAATCCCACGACGAAGATCACAGCCGACGCCGCGGCCCACGGCCACGACAGACCGCCAAGGAGCCGCCGTCCCCAAACTGTGGCCAGCGCGACCAACAGCACGGCCAGCGCAATCGGGGTGCCCCCGGCGACCGCCTTGCCGAACGCCGCGACAAGGGCATGCCAGATCTCGATGCTATGGCTGTAAAGAACGACCACACCGAGCCATACGGCCATATTTACGGCCAGCCACAGGCCGCGGGACTCGATACGGTCGATCCGCGGTATCACGGCGCAAACGTAATCCGGTAGACCCCGACCGCCTCGCCCGCATAGCGGCCGGTCCACCCCTGCGGGCCGACACGAACCGGTTCGGCGGAACCGAAGAGTGGCGTTACCGCGGCAATTCGATGGGGGAATTGGAAATTTACCGTAACCGGATCGGGATCGACGTTCACCGTGATCACTGTGTATCCGGAGTCACTTTCCTTAAGCAAGCTACGGACGATACCAGACCGCGTAGAGGAGTCGACCGACTGTACCGAATAATCGATCGCGCTGGTCGGCGACAGGATCGCCTCGCGCAGTTGGTCCATCTCGGCGTTCAAATCGGTCACGGCGCGGAACAGGGTTCGGCTCCACTGCAAATCATCGTCGGAGACCACCAACGGCGGTTTGCCATCCCCATTGTAGTCCGCCGCCACCCGGTAATCGCGCTCTGGCGATGGGGAAATCCCCAGGATTCCGTCATCCCGCGTGACGAAACTGTCATAGGCGCAATAGAGGAGTCCGGTCGCGCCATGGGTGATCGCCGCATAGGCCATGGCTCGAAGCGTCTTCGGCGATGGGTGGCGCCAGCCCCGTGCCGGGCCGCCGAAAGCCTGCAAGGTCATCCAGACCGGTCGCCCCTGTCCGACCAACCGACGTGCGATCGCGGTGGTCTCCGCGACCCGCTCCACCGGCCCGTAGTCGCGCAGGCGCTCGACCGTAACGGGATAGTTAAAATGCGACGTGATATCGCCCGCCCGGTTCCAGCGGTCCCAACGCACACGGTTCGTCTTCGTCGGCGGCCCGTCGAGCACCAAAATCGGCGTCGCCGGATCAATGCGCCGGATGGCTTCCCGGTCGCGCCGGAATTTGGCGAACCGTTTCTCGATTTCCCCGGCGGGATAGAGAAAAGACGGCTCCTCATCCAGATACCAGGCCAACAGCGCGGGATCGTCCGATAGCGCCTTCACGCTGTGCGCCTTCGGCCAATGCACGATCACCTGCAGCCCGGCCGCTCCGGCCCGCGCCGCGAATTCCTCCGGCGATTGCCGCTCCCACAAATGCGCGGCGTTGAAGCCCGCCGCCGACAGCACTGCCGGATCGTAGTGCTTGCCGTGATGGTCGCCGGCAAGGGCGTGATAGATGGCCAAGGGCAGGAAACTCCGCGCAGGGTCGTAGTCCTGCAGAAGCCGTCCGCGGCGATCCGTGTGCGGCACCCCCTCGGTGTAAAAGTTCTGAACCGAGGCAATCTCCGGGCGGTTGGCGCATGCGGATACAGTCAGGGACAGCGCGATCAGCATCGCCACATTCCGCCAAATTCGCGCGGGCAAGTGCCGATCCATCCTCAAAGGGCTATCCCGTTTCCAGTCTGAAATCACCGCGCCGCCGTCTCCGACCCGTCCATGACACGCCGCATGGCCTGCCAGCCGCCTGACACAGCACGGAATATGCGCCGATTCGGCGTGTGGCGCCGTATCAATCGCGCAGTTTTCCAAGGATTTCGCCCAGCCGTTCGACCGCGCCATCATCCAGCTTATCGGCGAAACGGCGTTGGATCGCGTCGCGATAAACGGGCCAGGTTCGCTGCCGCGCCGCGCGGCCGGCGGGCGTTATCCGAAGCACCTGCCCTCTCCCATCCTCGGGGCTCCGGCGGCGCGCGACAAAGCCCGCCTTCACGAGCCGGTCCACGAGCCGGGACAGATTGTACTGCGCCAGCAGCATATGATCCTGCAATTGATAGGGCCGCAGCCCTGTCGCGCCGGCCCGCTCGAGCTCCAGCAGCGCGTCGTACCAATCCAGCGGCAGACATTCCGCCCGTTTCAAATCGGTTTCGATTTTACCCAGCAGGCCCTGCGACACCCGGACGAGGCGCGCCCAGGTACCGACCGCAATGTCGGATAAATCATCAGCCATATCTTGAAATTATCAATTATATTCATTTGCATCAATATTGACTTTCGATGATTTTCCGACCATTTAAATGCAAATGCATATTCTTTAATGACCCTGTGAGAGTCCCATGCCGGCCCTAACGCTCATCAGCCACCCGCTATGCCCCTATGTCCAGCGCGCCGCCATCGCGCTCACGGAAAAGAACGTGTCCTTCACCAGGCGGTCCATCGATCTGGCCGCCAAGCCGGACTGGTTCCTCGAAGTATCGCCGCTCGGAAAGGTACCGGTACTGCTCGTCGAATCCGGCGGAAAGACCGAGCCGGTCTTCGAGTCCGCCGTCATTCTGGAATATATCGAAGAGACCCAGCCCCACCCGCTGCACCCGGCCGCACCTTTGGCCCGAGCGCAAGCCCGAAGC
>JAPPPC010000056.1 GCA_028817685.1 Rhodospirillaceae bacterium | reverse complement strand
GCCCTGGGTAAAGTACGTCTTCATCACCATAGACATCGCCGTCTTTTGCTTGGCGGTCATCTTAAGCGATGCGTTTCCTTCGGCGGATTTGCCGCAGGTCATGATCTTCCGGTTCGATGTCTTTCAATACTATTTCATTATTTTGGCGGTCGCCGCGTTCAGTTTCTCGCCCGGCATGCTGATTTGGTCCGGGTTTATCGGTGCCGCCGGATGGATGGCGGCTTATGCGTGGCTCAGCCACAACATTCCCAATCGGCAGAATTGGACAGATTTGCCGGCCAATCCGACGCAAGAGCAGTTTTACGCGTTCTTTTTCAATCCGGACTTCGCGCCAATCGGCAGCCGTTTCCAAGAAGCGCTGACATTCATCGTCGTCGCAGTGCTGATCGCAATCGTCATGCGCCGGGCGCGTGACACGGTGCACCGGCAATTGGAAGCCGAACAAGACCGCCTGGCAATCTCGCAAATCTTCGGCCGGTACGTGCCGGAATCCGTCGTCTCTGCGATGATCGCCGACCGCGGCGCCCTGGCCCCCGTGGAACGGCGGGCAACGGTGCTGTTCGCCGACCTCGCCGGCTTCACACAGATGACCGAGAAAGCCGGCGCGCGCGGCACGGTTGCCGTCATCAACGAATTTTTCGATTCCGCAACGGAGATCATCGGCCGGCACAACGGTATCGTCACACAATTCCAGGGCGACGCGCTGATGGCCACGTTCAATCTCCCGGTAGAGGACTCCGACCACGCCGCGCACGCTGTCCGGGCCGCCCAGGACATTCTGGCATCAGTCCGCGATACGCAGTTCGGCGGACAGGATCTGTCGGTGCGGATCGGCGTCGCGACGGGCGATGTCATGGCGGGCAATGTGGGCGGCGGCGGGCGACAGAGCTATACCGTCTACGGCGATGCGGTGAATATCGCAGCGCGGCTGGAAGAAATGAACAAGGACTATGGTACTGCCGTCCTGTTCACCGAGAGCACGGCCCGGTTGGCGGCGGTATCCGGTGCGCGACGCATGGGTGACGCCGTGGTGCGGGGCGTGAACGCACCGGTCGCCGTCTACTCGCTCGCGGAATAGCAAGGCATTCAGCGCCGACAATCCGTCTGAAAAGAGCGATGCGTTGTTCGGTATCCAACTGAGTCTATACTCTCTTTAAAGTTGGATATGTTGGAAATCGCTGAACGAGGCAGAGCATGGTCAAAGTGTATTTTGGCACGAACCGCAAACCCAACCGAAAATCTGCACCAGATGACTTTGGTCGGGAGTTCAGCGAGGACGGATTGGCGAATCTGCGTTTTGGCATGGCCGAAGTGACTGGCGAAAATTTGGACAATTACGAAATTTTCGTAGCACCGGAACGATTGCCTACCAACGAAAACCGAAACACCGCAAAAGACGGAAATCCCGTCTTTGGCAGCACAAATATCTTTGAGCGCGTCCGAGGAAAAATGATCGGACACGCACGGGACACCGTCATTTTCATCCATGGCTACAATGTCAGTTTCAAAGAAGCGCTAACCAGTGCCGCCCAGTTGAAACAAAATTTCTCTCAGGATGCAGGCGGTCCAGGCGTGAATGTGGTGTTGTTCTCCTGGCCGTCTGACGGGTCGATGAAACCCTTCCTGGCCTACGCCAATGATCGGCAGGACGCTGCCGCATCCGGCCCCGCCTTCGCGCGCGGCCTGTTGAAACTTGCCGACTTTTTGCGCGGTTCGACGCCGGAGGAAGCCTGCGACCACAATGTCCATCTCGTTGCGCATTCCATGGGCAACTACGTGCTTCGTCACACCGTCCAGGAATTCGTCGCGCAGTCGCGGGGACGCCCAGCGCGCTTGTTCGACCAGGTATTCCTGACGGCTGCAGACGAAGACGACGACGCCTTTGAACACGACCACAAGCTGAAACCCCTGCCGCGCCTGGCGAAGCGGGTAAATGTCTATTTCAACAACAATGACCGGGCGATGGCGGTATCCGACCTGACCAAGGGTAATCCGGACAGGTTGGGCGACGACGGCCCCCGGGTGCCGCGCGGCATTCCCGGGAAGGTAACACTTATCGACGCGACCCGTGTTGTGCGGGGGCTGGTCGAGCATTCCTACTTCTTGGACACGCAGGCGGTCGTCGCAGACATGCGTCAGGTATTGATCGGAACACCTTCCGACCAGATCCCACGCCGGGACTATATTCCGGAAACCAACCGGTATCGCCTAAGCTAGCCCGAAGCCCACAGCGCTACGCTGGCTTCCGCGCGGTGACAAGCCCAAGCTGGTGCGGGGTGAACCAGCCCGCTTGCGCGTCGACATAACCGGCTTCGGCCATGAATTCGCACCATTCGGCGCCGGTATTGACGCGGCCAAGATATCGCCCCTCGCGGATGCCGAACAGATTGACGAAGGCCGGGTCCAAGGGTCCGGTTTTGTCGTCCCTCAGCATGTAGTCGACAACCAGGATTGTGCCGCCCGGCTCGAGGGAATCCTTCGCCTTAGCAAGCGCTGCAATCACCTTGTCCGGCATGTAGCCCTGCAGCGGCGTGATGTAAGTCGCAAGATCGTAGCCGGTGGGATAGGGCGCCCCAAAGAAATCGCCCGGTGTCGTGTCGATACGGTCCCCCAGCCCATGTTTCGCGATGAACTCCTCCGCCACCGCAATAACGTTCGGTTGATCCAATACCGTGACCGTGAAGCCCTGCTGCCGCTCGCAGGCGGCGATCGCGTAGCATCCGGAGCCGCCGCCGAGGTCGAGCCAACGGTCGAACCGTGAGAAATCGAACTCCTTTGCGAGCTTATGTCCCAGCCCGATGGAGGCCTCGTAACCTGCTTCGGTGAAGTCTCGCGCCTTCTTCGGATCCTGCATCAGGCTGACATAGGTGCGGTCGTCGTCTTCATTCGTGTCCGCAACAGCGGTCAAATTCTGGGCGATATTCTCCCAGGCGCCGTAATCGCGGTGGGCCATATAGTCCAGATAATCACCGAAGTAGGTGCGGCTGTCCTTGACCAAGTAGCGCTGCACGTCGCTGTAATTTTCGTGCCGGCCATCAACTTCGCGCACCAGATCCATCGATTTGCACGCCGTCAGCAAACGATCCGCCTTTTCCGCATCGACGCCCATGGCCGCCGCAATCTCGTCGATGGTTCCAGCACCCCTGGCGATATGGGTAAACAGTTCCATCTCGATCGCGGCCAGGATTGCACCGGTTTGCTTGAACGCGAGGGCAATATCAGTCATTCGCTCGGTTTTCATACCGAGCGTGAAGTCTTCCTTCGTCATGGATCGTCCTATGCTTTCTGGTCGCGGTAACGCTGCTTGCGCGCTTCCCAGTTTTTGATCTGCTCGCCGGACAGGAAGGGCTGTTCGACGGTAAACACCGTGTCCTTCCAAGCCTCGCCCTTTGTCCAGACCAGCGGCATCTGAACGGTGGTCCGAGGGGCGTCCGCCGTCTCCAGCAGATCAAGCGCGACGCCAACGATGCGTTGTTGCATAGCCACGTCGAACGGTTCGCCGCACGGGCTGCCCAGCGGGAAGTCGGTAAAGACAAAGCGCGGCACGCCGCAATGTTCGACGATGTCGCGGGCGGCACCGATGATGACCGTCGGAATGCCGTTTTCTTCCAGATGACGTGCAACCAGACTCACGGTCTGGTGGCAGACGGGTCAGACCGGCGTCAGGATCGCGACATCGACCTCGTCCCGCTGGCAGACCTCCAACGCCGCCGGCGCCGCTGTCTGCAGCATCAGCTTCTGGCTATAGCCACGATTGACGTTGTGGAACTGATCGGTGATCGCGCCGATGCGTCCGGACTCGACATACTCCTGCAGCCGGGTCAGCGGCAGATAGGAGTTCAAATCGTCCAGGTTGGTCGCATAACGATCGAAGCTCTCCTGTCGGCTGTACAGCCGGTCGAGCGGCGTGTCCCAGTCGACGGAGTAGACATCGCCGACGGTGGTCTCTTCCGGTGGCAATTCCTCGCCCTCGGGACGCTTCACCGAAACATCGGATGTCGAGAACAGGGTGATTTTGCTCTCCGACAGCGGTTTCTTCAGCGGCGTGAAGGGCACATCTTCGAAATGGGCCCAGCGGTATGGTTTTTCATACCCTTGCGCGATGTAGTAGTCGCGGATGCGGTCCATGTACCGGACATGGGTCATGCGTATGTCCTCTTGTTACGCCGTCAGCGGCATATTCTGATTAAAGTACACCGTGCCCGATATTACCACGGCCTTAAGGTCGCACGCGCGAACTACAGGACACCCTTGCTCTGCAATGCGCTCAGATCCGTCATCAGCGGGCCGTTTTCATATCGTTGTAGCGAGAGGTCCGCGGCGTAATCCGGCAGGTCGCTCCCCGCAACCCAAGCAGCGCATAGTTTTCCCGCGGCACAGGCGGCCATAGTCCCGAACCCGGATAAAGCACCGACGACAAAGGTACCTTCGACACCCATCGGACCAATCAACGGCCAGTTTTCCTCCGTCATCGTATAGAAGCCGCCGTAATGGCTGATATTCCGCGGTAGACGCCCGTAGTAGGCTTTCAATGCCGGGTTCAAGCGCGCCGCACCTCGCAGAACAATTTCGCGGAAAGCGGGATCGAGGTCCGGTTCCCATGCCGGTGCTGTCCGCGCTTGGTTATACGCCCAGCCCAATTTGATCCAGCGTCCGCAGCCGTCCGGTCGGCAATGAATCGCTCCAGGAATCGGCAGTTACAGCCAATCGTTCTGCGGGTCGTCCTGGAGTGCGTCACGTT
>JAPPPC010000401.1:4005-4750 GCA_028817685.1 Rhodospirillaceae bacterium | reverse complement strand
GCCATCTTCATCTCGACAAATCTCTTGCTGGATTGCCTTGGTATCCCCATGCCGCCGGCCCGGAACGGCAAAGCCGCATCGCGACGGAAAAGGCGATGCGCGACGAACTGCCGCTTTCCGTCGCGGCGCGTGCGGGAAACCTGATCGAGCGTCTCGTCGTGCACGGCACCGGCCATTGCCGGACGCATGTCGATGTCGATCCAGAAATCGGCCTGTCCAGCCTCGAAGGCGTCTTGGAAGCGGCGGCCCGGTACGCGGGTGCGATATCCGTGCAGACGGTCGCCTTCCCGCAAAGCGGTGTGCTCGCCTGTCCGGGCACGATCGATGTCATGGAGGCCGCCCTCGATAACGGCGCCGACCTGCTCGGTGGGATTGACCCGGCCGGGATCGACGGTGATGTGGCGGGACAGCTCGATCTGCTCTTCGCACTCGCCGAGCGCAAGGGGGTCGAAATCGATATTCATCTGCATGACGGCGGCGAACGCGGCGCGGCAGAGGTCGACGCCATCGTCGAGCGGACCCGCGCGCATGCCATGCAGGGCCGTGTCGCGATCAGCCATGGGTTCTGCCTGGGCGATATCGATGAAGGTGACGCTGCCCGGCGCATCGAGGCGATGGCGGATGCTGGTGTCGCCAATGTGACGCACGCGCCGGGGGGCTCGTCGATCCCGCCGGTCAAACGCATGCATGAAGTGGGGGTCCGTATCGCTTCCGGCAATGACGGCATTCGCGACAGCTGGTGTCC
>JAPPPC010000401.1:3440-3995 GCA_028817685.1 Rhodospirillaceae bacterium | reverse complement strand
TACGGCGACGGCGACATGTTGGAGCGCGCCATGCTGATCGGCTGGCGTTCGAACTTTCGCACCGATCCGGACCTGGAGCTGGCATTCCATTTCGCCTCGCGCAGCGGCGCCGACCTTCTCGGCATCGACGATTACGGGCTCGCCACTGGCCAGCCGGCGAATTTCTTCACCTTACCCGTCGAGACCGTAGCGGAGGCCGTCGTCCGCCATCCGACGCGATCGCTGGTGGTGCATGACGGGCGTATCGTCGCCCGCGACGGCATCTTTGAAGGGGCCGCCTGAGCGCCTATCTTTGGCCAAACGGCACAGGAGAGTTTCATGCGAATCGGGGTCAGCCTCAACATTCACGGATCGCAGACGGCGACCGGACCGGCCTATACGCAGGCCATGCGCACGGCGGAGCAGGTCGGCTTCGACGGGATCTGGTTTTTCGACGCCCTCGGCCGCGGCACGTTCCGGGTCGATCCGGTGAGCGGCATGGCCGCCGCCGCCGCGGTCACGGAGAAAATAGAATTAGGGACTTGCATTCAGAAGGTCCAACTGCGAGGCACGGTG
>JAPPPC010000401.1:0-3430 GCA_028817685.1 Rhodospirillaceae bacterium | reverse complement strand
GTGGCGCTGGCGCACCGTATCCTCGGTATTCACTATTTGTCCGGCGGGCGCATCCGCCTCGGCGTCGGCACCGGGTCGACGGAAGGCGATTTCAAGGCGACGGGCAATGATTTCAGCGCCCGCTTTCGCACGCTCGCCGAGGCCCTACCGGTCATGCAGGCATTGTGGCGCGGTGAGGCGGTCGGCGATGCCAACCTCACACCGCTGGACGATGCCGCCGGCGGGCCGCCGATCCTGATCGGCAGCTGGGCCGGCAGCCGCTGGATTCCGATCGCGGCGAACGACTATGACGGCTGGATCTCCTCCTGCCATTTCACCACCATCGCGACCCTGAAAGAGGGGATAAAGCGGTTCAAGGGCGAAGGCGGCGGGCGCACGGTGGCCTCGAATATCCCGGTCGATTTCACCGCCACCGGCGGCACACTCGGCGACGACGACAATCTCGATCTGCGGTGCGGCGTGGAAGAAGCCAAGGCCCGGTTGAACATTCTGGCGGACATCGGCTTCGACGACGCCATCGTCACCGTGAATGAATTTTCCGAGGCGCATATGGCTGCGGTGCGGGCGCTGCATGGCTGAACTGCGCCGCGAAGCCGGCCTCTCGATCCACTATCAGATCGACGATTTTACCGATCCCTGGGCGAATGCCCCGACACTCATATTGCAGCACGGGAACGGTCGGTCAGGCCGCTTCTGGTATCGCTGGGTCCCGTTGCTGGCGCGGCATTTCAAGATCGTGCGACCGGACATGCGCGGTCTCGGCGGCTCGACCCGGCCGGCGGACTTGGAAAACAGCCTGAGCTTGGACAATCTCGTCGGCGATCTGCTGGCGTTGTTCGATCATCTGGGGGTCGAACGCGTGCATTATTGCGGCGAATCGATGGGCGGCATACTCGGGCTCGCCCTTGCGGCGCGCCATCCGGAGCGGGTCCGCACCCTGACTTTGGTCGGCACGCCGGTGTTCATCGAACAGCAGATGAAGGACCGCTATTCCCTGGGGCACGGCTCGCGCACCGAAGCCATGGAGCGCATGGGCATTCGCGACTGGGTCGCGGCGACGACGCGCAAGACCCGTCTGCCTGCCGATGAAGAGCCGGAATTGTTCGACTGGTATGTCGATGAATTTGCCAAGGGCGATCCGGAGGTCCAGGTCGCGATGTCCAAGTTGGTCAATGCCGCCGATGCCTCGTCCTTCCTGCCGGAGGTGCGCGCGCCGGTGCTTGGCCTCTATCCCACTTCGGGTCAGATCACCAGCGCAGCGCAGGAGGCCAAGCTTCGTGACGGCCTGGCGGATTTCAACCTGATCCATCTGCCGACGCCGTACCACATGGTGCAGCTGCTCTATCCGGAGGCCTGCACGCGCGAAGTGCTGCAGTTCTGCGCGCGGCACGACGGCGCCGCCGGATAAAGCTGAACCTGGCGTTCAGTCGGTGCCGTGCAGCCGCTTTTCCAGCCATACGTCGAAATAGGGGGCCGGACAGCGGCGAGCAGTGTTCTGGTGACGGACGATCTTGCGGCGGGGCGGCTCGTCCGCCCCTTCGGTCTCGCGATGGATGTGGAACTGGCCTACTATGTCGTCTGCCTCGAACCGGCGGCTGACCAGCCGAGGATCAAAGCCTTTCGCGATTGGGTGATCACCCAAGCCGTCGCCCGTCAGCCGGCGTAACACTGCAAGATTGCGGAGTATGCAATTGCCCCAGCACCTCAGGGCCGTGTTCTGGATGTTCGGCACCTTGATCGCGCTGTCGCTGATGGGGCTCGCGGCACGGGAGCTGTCGGATATTTACAACACCGTGCAGATCGTTTTCGTCCGCAATGTGGTCGGGTTCGCGGTCATTCTCATCCTCATGCTGAGGCTCGGCACGGGCATGGTCCGGACGCAACGGATCGGCATGCACGGGCTGCGCAACCTGTGCCACATCGCCGCCGTCGGGTGCTGGTTCTATGGAATTTCCGTGCTGCCCCTGGCGGAAGTTTTCGTTCTCGAATCCACCTTGCCGATCTGGGTGGTGATCCTGGCGGTGCCTTTCCTGCGCGAACGGCTGACGCCGTATCGGCTTGCCGCCGTCGCGCTCGGTTTCGCCGGCATTCTGATTATCCTGCGGCCGGGAATCGCGATCATCGACCCCGCGGCGCTGGTCGTCTTGCTGGGCGCCGTGTTGTTTGGCGGCGCAAATGTGTTCACCAAGGCGCTGACCCGCACCGAAGGGGCGATGACGATCCTGTTCTGGATGTTCTTCTTGCAGCTTCTGATGGCCGGTGCCGCCGTCAGCACCGCCGGTATCTATCTGCCGCATGGGCATTATTGGCTGTGGGTTGTCGCGATCGGCCTTACCGGTCTGGCCGCCCATTACTGCACGGCGCGCAGTCTCAGCCTGGCCGATGCGGGGCTGGTGACCCCGTTCCACTATCTCCGGGTGCCGCTGATCGCCTGGCTCGGTTGGCTGATCTATGACGAGACCGTGGATATCTGGCTGTGGATCGGCGCGGCGGTCATCTTCGCCGGCACGATGGTCAATGTCCGCGGGGAGCGAAAGTAGATTTAAATTCGAAGATATAGAGCCGATCATGGTTAATTGGATCGCCATCGGCGATTCCAACAAACCATGATCGGCTCTAGAATTTCAGCAGGAACCGGACGATCTTGCGCGTGCGCTCGCTGAACAGCGACGGGGTGTAGTAGCTGCCGGCGGCGCGTTTGCCGACTTCGCCGAGGGTCGGGTAGGGGGCGATCATCCCGGCCATGGCGCCGATCTTCTGCTTCGTGCCGACCGCCATGATCCAGGGCGACAACAGTTCGCCCGCATGCGGCCCGGCGATGGTCGCGCCCAGCACCCGGCCCTTCTTCGTCGTGACGACCTTGATCAACCCTTCGGTCTCGCGTTCCGCCTGGGCGCGGTCGTTCTCGTGGAACGGCCAGCGCAGGATGTTGATCGCACCGGGATGCGCCTTTTCCGCGTCCGCTTCCGTCATGCCGACATGGGCCAGTTCCGGGTCGGTGTAGGTGACCCAGGGGACGGCGCTGTAATTCACTTTGGCGGGCAGCTTGAACAGCGCGTTGCGGATCACGATGCCCGCGTGATATCCGGCCATATGGGTGAACTGGTAGGGGCCGGCGACATCGCCGATGGCGAAGATCTTCTTGTTGGTGGTGCGCAGCCGCGCATCGACCTCGATACCCCGCCGTTCATAGGTCACCCCGGCGGCTTCCAGGTTAAGCCCGTCCAGGTTGGGCGTGCGGCCGGCCGCGACCAGCAGATGCGATCCGGCGATCCGCTCGGTCTGGCCATCCTTCTCCGTCACGACGACGATCTTGTCGCCATCCTTCTCGATCTTGGTCACCGCGGTCTGGGCCCGGATGTCGACCCCGTCCGCGGCGAACTGCTTGCGGACGACTTCCGTCAGTTCCGGGTCGTCCTTGCCCAGAACA
>JAPPPC010000102.1 GCA_028817685.1 Rhodospirillaceae bacterium | reverse complement strand
GGTATACGCCCCCGCGGCGACGATGCTGCGCCGCCTCGGGTTCACGCGCATCCGGCTCATGACCAACAATCCGGACAAGGTCGCCGCTTTGGAAGCGCATGGCATCGTGGTCGAGGATCGCGTCGCCCACGCCTTTCCGTCCAATCAGCACAACGAGCAATACCTGCAGACCAAGGCGGCCCGAAGCGGGCACATGTTCTAGGCCAGATTCGCAGAATTAGAGTGTGGCCGCCGCCCCTGCCGCACGTCCGCCCGGAAATCGCATCGACCGCTCGCCCGGGAAACAAAGGGTTGCGCTCGTCCCCTCGCCAACAGCACTTTCGATTTCCAGGGTTCCCCCGTGGAGCTGCATGAATTTTGAGCAAATGTGCAATCCAAGCCCGGAGCCTTCATATTTTCGCGCTTTGTTGCTGTTGCCTTGACTGAACGGTTCCAGGACTTCTCTGATTTCCTCTGAAGGCATTCCGGCGCCCTTATCCGAAACCTCGATTTCGATCTGGCCGGCCGCCGTCGCGCGGGCGGCAAGGCGGATCGCGCTTCCCTCAGAAGAAAATTTCACCGCATTGGACAGCAGATTGTTCACGATCTGCATCAGGCTGCGTTCATCGCACCGCAAATGCGGAAGCGGTTTGTCCAAGGCGAGTTCGATGTGGATACGCTTTTGACGCGCCTGCACCGAGGCGAGCTCCTGGGAACTTTCCAAGAATATCGTGAGATCGACCACGGTTTCCTTCAACTCGTAGCGGCCGGCCTCGATTTTCGACAGATTCAATATGTCGTTGATCAATCCCAGCAGAACGTTGCCGCTCTTCTGGATGTCGCCCAGATATTCGTCGTACCGCGCATCGCCCAGGGGTCCGTAAATTTTCCCGCGCATCGCATCGGAGAACCCGATGATCGCGTTGAGCGGCGTTCGCAGATCATGGCTCATGATGGCGAGAAATTCCGACTTCGCGTGGTTGGCGAAATTGGCCTGTACGGCGGCCTCCGAGAGGTCGCGATTGGTCTTGGCGATCTCTTCGGCCATATCGTTAAACGCGTATGTAAGCTCCTTGATTTCGGTCGGCCGGATGCCTGTGCCAATCTCGACCCGGGCATCCAAATCACCATCCGCCATCTGCCGGGACGTCCGCACAACAGACGACAGCGCACGGGTCAGATATCCGGACAAAAACCAACTCAAGAAAGCGGCGGCGATTACGCCCGCAACGCTGATCCCGATCGCAGAGTTCTGAATCAGGGTCGCGGCATCGCGCAATTCAGCGACCGGCTGCGGCACCATGACACCCCATCCGGTCATCGGCACGTGGGTAAAGCCGGTGACCATATCGGCCTTCAAGGCCGGTGAATAAAAAACCGTTGTCCCCGTTTCGCGCGCCAGCATCCGCCGCACCGGCGGCACCTTGGCGATGTTCTTGGCCTCTTGCCGCCACGCGGGCAACGGGTGCGCGATGATATTGCCCGTATGGTCGACGATCGCGGCGTGGCCCATTTCACCGAATGAAACCAGCTTTCCCTGCTTCACGATGTAATCCGTCGAAACGGCCGCGATGAAGAGCCGGTCAGCTGTCGCGCGCAGGAGGAACAGGGCCGGGCGGCCGGATTCGTCGATCATGACCGGTGAGAAGACGACGCCGTCGCCATCGAGCAGGCTGAGAAATTGGTGGAGCCGATCCGGCGCGACCCGGCCTGCGGACAGGGGTACGGGTTTGTTTTGGACCGAGGACCGGATGACCCCGGTCTTTCGATCCACGACGCAAAAATAGAGAAGGTCCAGGCTCTTCAGAAAATTGGAGACGGCCGGTGTCTCGCGCACGTCAGACGGCATCGCGGCGACGAGTTCAAAGCCGTTTTTCAAGTCGACCGCGTAGCGTTCAAGCGCTTCGCCGATATTCTTCGCGATGACCAGGTGCTTGTCGCTGACGCTCTCGATTTCGCGGTCCAGCGCATCGACGAAAATCCAACTCGCCAGCGCAATCACGGGCAGCACAGCGATACCCGCCAAGGTCATGAAGAATAGGAAACGCAAGCGCATTTTGTGGTCTCAACCCAAACTATTGCGCCGAGTGTGTTTCTGCCGGCAAGGAAAGCTGTGTCGCCGATACGCTAAATTTTCATCGCCAATGGTTAACAACTGAATAAGGGAATAAAGCGGGGTCGCTGCCGCGAACGGCAAAACCGGCCTCGGCAAGAGGCAATTCTTGCCCAAGAGACGTCCAAGATGCCCGTTTCACATGGTTAAGTGTTTGAACTGGAGGCTTCTTCCCTTGGCACCCGGATTGCAGGGGTTAGCGCGGAGGAGTCCCGCATGTCAGTCACTACCGTAGGCCAACCGCCCGCTTCCCTACCCGTCGTCGCCGCGCCAAAGCCGGAACCGGTGAATGCGGACGGATCGGCCATCCCCGACGAAATTCTCTATCATCACCGTCCCGAAGATATCGGCGACCTGTCCAACCAGGACGTACCGGATGAGAGCGAGAACAATAGCGAATTTTTCGGCAAGGATGGGCTGACCTTTGGCGACGTGCTCGACATCATCAATCCGCTGCAGCACATCCCGGTGGTGTCGACAGTCTATCGCGCGATTTCCGGGGATGAAATCTCGCCCGGGGCCCGCGTTGCCGGCGGTGCCTTGTTCGGCGGCCCGATCGGATTCGCGGTCGCGACGGCGAACGCCATGGTCGAAGCAGCCACCGGCGAGGATATCGGCGAGAATGTCATGACCGCGATGTTCGGCGATTCCGATGGCCCCGTGCCGGAAGAGAAGGACCAGATCGCGGCGGCGGCACCCGCTTCCGCCGCGAAAGCGACGACCGTTGCCGCAGCCGATCCGGCAACTGTCGGTATTCCGAGCCCGCCCGTCAGCCTGCTGCCGATCCGGTCACTGCCGGTTGCCGCAAATGCGGTGTTGCCGGCCGCAGCCGCGCCGGTTCTCCAGCAACCCGCGAAATTGCCATTCGGTGGCATCGGCACCTTGCCTAACGTTCCAAACCAGGCACGGCCGCAGGATCCCGTCGACGCGCTGCTGCAAGCGCGAGCGGCGGTCCCCTTGGCCGGCCCGATCGCCGGATTGGGTAACAAGGTCCGCGCGCAGCCCGCCACGCCACAGGCACCCATTCCCACGATCAGCCCGCTTCTGGCCGACAAGCTCTCCGCGCTCGCCGCCCAAACCTCGGCGCCGAAACCGGCCGATGGCGAGAAAGCGAAGCCGGAACCTGCCGCGACGGTGCCGACAGCGTTCATGCCGCAACGCATGCTCGACACGCTCGATCGCTATGAGCGTCTGAAGGCCAACAACGCCTCTTAAAGATCATGGCGGCCCCATGATAGGGTTCGCCCATGGACATCACCGTTTCACCGGCCGGCACGCTTTCCTATGGCGACAAAACCGTTCGCTGTGCCTTGGGGCGCGGCGGCGTGCGGTCTGACAAGCACGAAGGCGACGGTGCCACGCCGGTCGGCTGCTACCCGCTGCGCCGAGTGCTGTACCGCACGGACCGGTTGGCGGAGCCGGAAACCGGACTGCCCGTCATCGCCATCGGCCCGTCGGACGGCTGGTGCGACGCACCGGAGGATGCGCGATACAACCAACCGGTCACCCTGCCCTATCCGGCCAGCGCCGAGGCCTTATGGCGCGAAGACGGGCTGTATGACCTGATCGTCGTGTTGGGTCACAATGACGACCCGCCGGAGCCCGGCTCGGGCAGCGCTATTTTCTGGCATGTGGCCCGGCCGGACTACGGGCCGACTGAGGGCTGCGTCGCAATCCCGCGCGACGAGCTGGTCGAAATCCTGAAGGGATGCGGCCCGGGTGACCGCCTGTGCATCAGCGCGCCGGACGCTGACCGAAGATAGCGGTTCCGACGCGCACATGCGTCGCACCGAAAGCGATCGCCACCTCGTAGTCCGCAGACATACCCATACTGAGCCAAGGCAATTCGTGCCGCTTGGCGATTTCTCTCAGCAAGGCGAAATGCAGCGAGGGTTCGTCACCGACCGGCGGGATGCACATGAGGCCCTTCACCGGCAAATCGAATTCGTCCCGACATTGGGCGATGAACGCATCCGCCTGCTCGGGTGCGACACCCGCCTTCTGCGGTTCGGCACCGGTGTTGACCTGGATCAGACAGTCGGGCCGCCGCCCGGTTCGATCCATCTCCTTGGCAAGCGCCCGGGCGAGCTTTTCCCGGTCGACCGTCTCGAACACGTCGAACAGCGCCATCGCCTGGCGCACCTTGTTGGTCTGCAGCGGTCCGATCAAATGCAATTGCGTGTCGGGAAACGCTTCCTTCAGCGCCGGCCACTTGCCTTCGGCCTCCTGCACGCGGTTCTCCCCGAACACGCGATGGCCCGCCTCCAGCGCGGCGCGGGACCGTTCCGCCGGATGCGCCTTACCGACCGCAACCAAGGTCACCGCGCCCGGCACCCGGCCGCCCGCCTTTTCCGCGGCAGCAATTTCCGATCGCACCGTGCGCAGGTTGGCAGCGATGTCGGGTTCGGTGTCGGCATGTGTCAGCGTTTCGGTTGGCGGCAACGGCTTTAATCCTTGCATAGACCCGAGTGACACTCTGTCGTAGCAAAGCCTCGGTCCGGGTGCAATTGCCGTGGCAGTGACATTGTTGTGGAAACGATCGGCGTTTTTCGGGCATAAAGCGGCCATGTTCAAATCCTTATCCCTAGTCGCGCCCCTGCTGATCACCGCCCTCGTCATATCGGGTTGCGAAAGCATCGGCATCGCGCCCGACCCGCCGCCG
>JAPPPC010000806.1 GCA_028817685.1 Rhodospirillaceae bacterium | reverse complement strand
CTGATGACGGCGATCCCGGCGAAGGTGGCCGGTGTGCCGCGGATCGTCATGGTCGCGCCGACGCCGCGGGGCGATATCAATCCGCTGGTGCTCGCCGCGGCCGATCTGTCCGGTATCGACGAGATCTACCGGATCGGCGGGGCCCAGGCGGTGGCCGCCCTGGCCTATGGCACGAAAACGATCGCGCCGGTGGTCAAGATAGTCGGTCCCGGCAATGCCTATGTGGCGGCGGCCAAGCGGCAGGTATTCGGTCAGGTCGGGATCGACATGATCGCGGGGCCGTCGGAGATTTTGGTGGTCGCGGACGGCGAGAACGATCCCGATTGGATCGCCGCCGATCTGCTGTCCCAGGCGGAGCATGACGAAGCGGCGCAGTCGATCCTGATCACGGACGACGCGGCATTCGCCGGGCGGGTGTCCGACGCGGTGACGCACCAGATCGCACAGCTTGAGCGGTCCGACATCGCCGAAGCCAGTTGGCGGGAGAACGGTGCGGTGATCCTGGTCGACCGGTTGCCGGATTCGGTGCCGCTGATCGACCGGATCGCACCGGAACATTTGGCCCTCACCGTGGCCGACCCGGATGCGCTGGCCAAGGATGTGCGGAATGCCGGCGCGATTTTTCTGGGGCGTTACACGCCCGAGGCCATCGGCGATTATGTCGCGGGACCCAACCATGTGCTGCCGACGGCGCGCAGCGCCCGGTTTTCATCCGGGCTGGGCGTGACCGATTTCATGAAGCGCTCGACCCTTATGGCCTGCGATGCGGACAGTCTGGCCGCGATCGGGCCCGCCGCGGTAGCCTTGGCCGGGGCGGAAGGGCTTGGGGCGCATGCGCGTTCGGTGTCTATCCGGCTCAACGCCCGCACCGATGACTAGACGATGTCCGAGAGCCGGATCGTTCATATCGAACTCGACCGCAAGACGCTCGTCAGCCGCAGCGCCGAAGTCGAGCATGAGCGTGCGGTGGCGATCTATGACCTCTTGGAGGAAAACCTGTTCGCGCCGGTCGGCGATTTCTCCGGGCCGTACCGCGTCGCCCTGTCGATCCAGGATGCGAACCGGCTGATCCTCGACATTCAGGACGAGGCCGAGAACAGTCAGGGTGAAATTGCGATCTCGCTGACCCCGTTCCGGCGCATCATCCGCGACTACTACAAGATCTGCGAAAGCTATTTCGACGCGATCAAGCGCCTGACGCCTTCGCAGATCGAGACCATCGATATGGCCCGGCGCGGGGTTCACAACGAAGGCTCGGAGATTCTTCAGGACCGGCTTAAGGAAAAGGTCGAGATCGATTTTCCCACGGCGCGGCGTCTGTTCACCCTTCTGTGCGTCCTGCACTTCAAGGGGTGAGCGGCGTGGCGGTTGCGGCGAAAGCGGTTTGAGGCGATGGCGGACGGGTCATGAATGATATCCCCGACGCCGTGCTTTTCGCCTGCAACATGAACGCTGTGCGCTCGGCCATGGCGGAGTCGATCTTGAAATATCTGCACGGCCACCGGGTCTATGTGGATTCCGCGGGTGTGCGGCAGGGCGATCCCGACCATTTCGCCATCGAGGTGATGGAGGAAATTGGCATCGACCTGTCGCGGCACAAGCCGAAAATGCTCGACGATCTGGAGGATACCTCCTACGACCTGATCGTGACCCTGTCGCCGGAAGCGCAGCACCACGCCATCGAGATGACGCGGACCATGGCGGCCGAGGTCGAGTTCTGGCCGACCCTGGACCCGAGCTTCATCACCGGCAACCGTGACCGGCGTCTCGGCGCCTACCGCCAGATTCGCGATCAATTGCTCGAGCGGATCAAGGAGCGGTTCCCCGTGACCCATGCCGTCGATATTTGAGAGAAGTGCTGATGATCCCTATAAGGGCGCCCAAATGATTGCTGGGGTTTCGCATGGCTGATCGGGACAGACGGCTGGTTCTCGCATCGGCGTCGCCGCGCCGCCGCGACCTGCTGGCGCAGATCGGTGTTGTTCCGGATGCGATCGACCCGGCCGATATCGACGAGCAATCCCGACCCGGCGAATTGCCGCGGGATTACGCCAAACGCATCGCCGCCGCGAAGGCCGACGCCGTGCAGGCGCGCCACGCGGATGCCTATCTTCTGGCGGCCGATACCGTCGTTGCCTGCGGCCGCCGCATTCTGCCCAAGGCGGAAGACGCGGCGACGGCGCGCGCCTGCCTCGACATGCTTTCGGGACGGCGGCACCGGGTGCATGGCGCGTTTGTCCTGCAGGCCCCGGATGGTACGCGGGTGGCGCGATTGGTGACCACCGCGGTGATCTTCAAGAAACTCTCGCAGGCCGAGATCGAGGGCTATCTCTCCGTCGGCGAATGGGACGGCAAGGCGGGCGGGTACGCGGTCCAGGGCAGGGCCGCCGCCTTCGTGCGCCAGATCAACGGCTCCTATTCGAACGTCGTGGGGCTGCCCCTGTTCGAGACGGCGCAGGCCCTCAAGGGCATGGGATGGGTGCTGTGAGCGGCGGTATTCTCATCGAGGTGTCGCCCGGGGAGACCCGCGCCGCATTCGTCGATGGCGGCGGCAGGCTTGTCGAGTTGCAGATCGAACGCATCGATCGGCCACCGCTCGAAGGCGGTATCCATCTCGGGCGCGTGACCCGTGTGGAGCCGAGTCTGAACGGCGCCTTCGTTGCCTTGGCCGAAGGGCAGGACGGCTTTCTACGCCGGGCGAAGGGGCTCCATGAAGGCCAGGCGGTTGTTGTCCAGGTCACGCGTGAGCCCAGCGGGGGCAAAGGCCCGACAGTGACGGGCCGACCGACGCTGCTAGGGCGCTATGTCGCGCTGACACCGGGCGGGAGCGGCGCGAGCACCTCCAAAAGGCTTGGCAGCGGCCGCCGGCGGGCGCAGCTCGAGGCGTTGGCAGAACGGATATGTGCCGAAGGCGAGGGCGGTTTGGCCTTGCGCGGCGCCGCCGCCTTTGCGGAGGATCATGAGATTGCCGCCGAGGCGGTACGGCTGCGCGAAGAATGGCGGTCGATCGAGGACATGGCGTCTCAATGCGAAGCGCCGGCCTATCTCGTCAGGCCGCCGGATCTGCCAACTCGCGTTCTGCGCGACGGGGAAGGGGAACGGGCCATCATCGACGACCCGCTGTCCTTCCGTACGGCAGAGACGCTTGTGCAGGAGCGGATGCCCGATTGGCGCGGATTTCTGCAGCGGCATGATGAGCGGACCCCCTTGTTCGAGGCCTATGGAATCGCGGAGGAGGTGGATGGTATTTGCGACCGGACCGTCACCTTGCCCGACGGGCTGCGATTGACCATCGATCCGGTCGAAGCCATGACCGTCATCGATGTCGATAGCGGGGCCGGCGGCCGCCGGACGGCGGACGATGCGATCCTCAAGGTCAATCGGGCGGCCCTGTCCGAGGTGGCCCGGCAGGTCCGGATGCGCAACCTGTCCGGCCTCATCGTCGTGGATTTCCTCAACATGCGGAAGAAGACGGTGCGCAGCCAGTTCCTGCAGGCGGCCCGGCGCGCCTTTCGCGACGACCCGGTTCAGGTCGATGTGCTGGGGCTGACGGCGGCCGGACTGTTGGAATTGACGCGCCGGCGGACGACACCGCCGTTGCACGAACGACTCGTTGAACAACAGGGCGAGCGGCCCGCGGCGGCGGCGTCTGCCTGTGCGGCGCTGCGCGACGTGCTGCGGCTGACCGGACCCGGAAAACCGGTCGTCACGGCAGCGGCGCCGCTGTTGTTAGTGCTGGAGGGGCCGTTGAAAGCCGCGACGGAGGAGGTCGAGCGCCGCATGGGGCAGAAGCTGGTTCTGCGCCCGGCGGAATCGGGCGAGTCTTGGAGCGTGATGCTGGAAAAGGCCTGAGAGCCGAAAGTGGGTGGGATGAGCGAAGAGCCTTGTGTGATATGCGGCCGGCCGGTGACGGCGGAAATGAAGCCCTTCTGCTCGAAACGCTGCAAGAATGTCGATCTGCAGCGCTGGCTCGGCGGGCATTACCGGGTTCAGACGGACGAAGAACCGGATCCCGGCGAACCGATTCCGATCGATCCCGAGAACTCTTGAGCAGAGTCCCGGTCGAAACAAACGATTTTAAGAGAGAAGTCGGTGGTGCCCAGGGGCTGACTCGAACAGCCGACACGCGGATTTTCAGTCCACTGCTCTACCAACTGAGCTACCTGGGCTTCCGCCGAAACGGACGGTCTACATAGAGAATATCGGCGCGGCTGTCCAGTTGCTTATCGGGGGAGGTGTTATGCTATTTCCAGCCCCAACGCACCCGCGATCAGTTCGCGCGCTTCGCTGGCAGGAACATGGGGATTGCGCTGCTGGTAGACGATCGTCGCCAGGTCAAGCGCCGTCCGCGCCGCGCTGCCGAAATTGATCTGCTCCTTATAGGCGGCTTTCGCCGCTTCAAGCGCGTCTCGCTGCAGGATTTCCGCCATCGCCGTCTTCGTCTCCCTAGGCGCGGTAGGTAGAACCGCCGAGCTTCTGACGGAATGGTAGTGCGCAAGTGTGTATATTTTATTAACGAAACCTTAACAGCGCCGCGCCCTCGGGTCCGGAGGAAGAGCCGATTCTCGTGCGATCCGGTCCGATGCGCTAAGCTGCGGGCAAATCCGCAAAACACTGTTCGGAGGGGGCGTTGGGCCAGGACATTCTGTACGAGCGGCACGGCCATGTGCGGCTGATCACGATCGATCGGGCCGCGAAGATGAACTCGATGGATTTCGCCGCCAGCGATGAGATCACCGAACGTTTCCGCGAGTT
>JAPPPC010000537.1:4368-4757 GCA_028817685.1 Rhodospirillaceae bacterium | reverse complement strand
CGATGGAGCCGGCCGGGTGGCGTTCGGGGGCGCCGGCGCCGGCGCCCATCTCGTGAAAGCTGTCCTTATCGATGAGCGTGTCGATCCGCTCCCGGATCGTCATCCGGCCGGCATTGTGCTGCCGGTCGACACCCGCGGGCCCGCCCTGTTCCAGCGCCAGCTTCCGCTTTTCCTCGATATCCCGAACTTCCCGTTCCCAACTCATGCCCTGTGCCTCGTTCGTGAAGAAAACGCGGGGAGTATAGACATGCCGGGCCGGTCGGTTCCCGCGCTATTTGCAAAGGTGGCGACCAAAAACGAAAAGCGGCGGAAAACCGCCGCTTTCGACAGGGCTCAATGACCCCGACCGTTATGCCGCCGAATTCGTTCGG
The DNA here is from genome assembly GCA_028817685.1 of Rhodospirillaceae bacterium. Lineage (GTDB taxonomy): Bacteria > Pseudomonadota > Alphaproteobacteria > UBA8366. The sequence continues at coordinate 4,386 of JAPPPC010000537.1, read as the reverse complement.
TTAGCTCCAGTAAAGCGC
>JAPPPC010000537.1:0-4358 GCA_028817685.1 Rhodospirillaceae bacterium | reverse complement strand
GCGCCATGAATAGGGCGGACGTTCCGAAAAATCCGGTGAAGAGCCCCAAAGTAACCGCCCATGTCGCAGAATGTTTCATGATCTATCCCCGTAACTGTTTTCAGTCGTTTTCAAATCCTGTCCTATTGATACGGGGAAACCTGCGATCCGAAGTCACCCATTTCGGGTACGTTGCGCAGTATTTTATTATAGTGTCTGTTAAACCTTGCCGGTTTCGGCCGACGGGCTGGTGACAGGAGGGAAGGCATTGGATTTCAAGACATCTTTGGCGGCTCGGGCCGCGGACATATTGGACCGCTGTACCCAATGCGGCCGCTGCGTCGACGTCTGTCCGATGCCGGAAGCGGTCGGGCTGGACGTCTCGGACAGCAAATCGGTCGCTTCCGGGGTATTGGAAATCCTACGGTCCGGCGCGGGCCCGGAGGCATCGGAGGCCTGGGTCACCGCCTGTTCCGGCAGCGGCCACTGTATCGAGGCCTGCCAAGACGGCATCAATCCGCGCCTGATGGTGCATCTGGCGCGGCTCTCGCGCAAACGGGATCATGACGAAATTGCCGTCCGCGAGGCGGGCAAGGCCGATTTCAAGAAGATGGCGCGCGCCGTCCGCGTGCTGTCGCGGCTGCAGCTCTCGCCGGAAGAATTGGCGCGGGTCTCGCGCAAAGCGCGGCCCGCGGACGCCCCGGCGCCCGATCTGGTGTTCTACACCGGCTGCAACGTGCTGCGGACGCCCCATATCGTGCTGCTCTGCCTCGATATCCTCGACCGGCTCGATGTCAATTACGAGGTCTATGGCGGGCCCAGCGATTGCTGCGGGATCATCCAGATGCGGGTCGGCGACGCCCCCAATGCGGGCCGGCAGGGGGAACGTACGGTCGACCGCTTTTTCGGGACCGGCGCGCCGGAAGTCCTGGCCTGGTGCCCGACCTGCCAAATCCAGCTCGGGGAATCGGTGATGCCGGCGAAGGAGCCGGAAGATCCGTTCGGGATGCGGATGTTCGCGACCTACCTGTTGGAGCGGATCGACGATTTGAAGCCGCTGATGGTGCACCCGGTGCACAAGCGGGTCGGGTTGCACGAACATTCTGGCGCGATGGGGGTGACGGAAGCCGTCGTCGCGCTGCTGAAGGCGATACCCGGCTTGGAGTACATCGATCTCGACCTGCCGCGGATCGGCTATATGTGCACGGCGCTGAAAGGGGCGCCGGACGCGAAACGGGACTGGCACGAAGCGCAACTCGAAGCGGCCGCTGCTGCGGGGGCGACGACCTTGGCCGGCGTCTACCATGCCTGCCACCGCGATCTTTGCGCCCATGAACGGGACTGGCCGTTCGAAGTGGTGAACTATATGGAGCTGATCGGGGAGTCCATGGGCATCACCCGGCCGGATGTCTTCAAACGTTTGAAAATGTTGCAGGATGTCGAGGCCATCATGGCCGATAGCGCGGACCAGATCGCCGAATACGGGCTGGACGAGGACGAGGTACGCGACGTGGTTCTGCAGGACGTGCTGGGCGAGCAATCTTTGCCCCTGCGGGGCAGTGCGGTGGAGGCAGGCGCATGATGTACGACCTGATCGATCGGATCGTCAGTTTGGATATGGGCCAGCGCGGCATGACCGGGCTGGTCGAGCCCGCCCGCGCCCTGGTCGGTGAGCCGGTCTGCGCCGCGGCGGCGCGGCCGCTATCGACCCTGGAGCGGGGCGATACGGTCATCATCATCACCGGATCGCTGACCCGGGCCGGCGTGTCGTCGGCGATTGCGGAAAATGACGGGCCGGTCGGCGTCGCGTCGCTGGCGCGCGCGATCACGCATGGGTTCAACGCGATACCGCTGATCCTGATCGACGAAACCGTATGCGACAAGATGGCCGCGATCACGCGGGTTGCCGGACCGAACGTGGTCACCCGCGAGCAAGCGCGTATCGCGGTTGAGACGCCGCGCTATACCAGCGTCGCAGTGGTCGAGGGTGGTGAAATCGATGATGCGGCGGCCCGCGCTCATGCCGCGGCGATCATCGCGGAAACCAAGCCGAAAGCGGTCATTTCGGTCGAGCGCTCCGGCCTGACCAAAGACGGCACCTACCGCAACGCCCGCGGCGAGGATTACAGTGAAGGCCGTGCGCGGCTCGATCATGTGGTGCTGGAGGCGGCAAAGGCCGGCATCCCGACGATCGGCATCGGCGATGGCGGCAACGAGATCGGCATGGGCGCGATCCCGGAGGCGGTAGCAGCCCATATTCCGCATGGCGAGGTGCTGTGCTCGGAGATCGCGACGGACGTGCTGTATGCGGTCGGCGTGTCCAATTGGGGCTGCTATGCGGTAACGGCGGCCTTGGCGGTCATGACTGGGAATGAGGATCTGATCCACACGCCGGATCTCGAACGCCGCCTGCTCGAAGCGTCGCCGCAGATCGGGCTGGTCGACGGCACGTCGGGACGGCTGGAGCCGACGGCGGACGGGCTGCCGCTATCGACCCATATGGGGTTGGTCGAGCTGTTGCAGACGACCGCGCAACGGGCCATCCGCACGGGCGGCGCCATGCCGCATAAATTAGATTAAGATGATTTAGTAAATAACTGATAGGAATAATTTATGCCGAAGATACCGGTAAACGGCGTCGGGCTGTATTACGAGGAAACCGGGAGCGGAACACCGCTTCTGTTCCTGCATGAATTCGCCGGCGATTATGCCAGCTGGGAGCCGCAGATGCGGTTCTTCGGGCGCCGTTACCGGGCGGTCACCATGTCCTATCGCGGCTATCCGCCCTCCGACGTGCCGGAAGACGAGGCGCTGTATTCGCAGGATATCCTGCTCGACGACGTCATCGGCCTGATGGATGCGCTGGAGATCGAAAAAGCGCATATCTGCGGCCTCTCGATCGGCGCGAACAGCGCGGTGCTGATGGGGTTGCGCAACCCGGACCGCTGCCTGTCCCTGACCGTCGCGGCGGGCGGCCATGGCAGCGTTGCAGGCAGTGCGGACCGGGCCGAATTCGTGCACGACTTTTCTTCCCGGTCCGACCGGTTGCTGGAGGAGGGGATGGAACCGGTGGCGCGGCAGCAGGCCGAGAAAGCCAACCGGGTGCCCATGAAGGTCAAGGATCCCCGCGGCTGGGCCGATTTCCGGGACCGGCTGATCGCGCACTCCGCCGTCGGCTCCGCCTATACGGCGCGCGGCGTGCCGCTGAAGCGGCCGAGTTTCTACGATATCGAGGACGATTTGCGCGGCATGACGGTCCCGACCTTGATCATTGTCGGCGATCAGGACGGTAACTGCCTGGAAGGCAGTATGTATCTGAAGCAAGTTTTGCCCTGTGCCGGCCTGCATATGTTTCCCATGAGCGGGCATCTGGTGAATTTGGAGGAGCCGGAGCTGTTCAACCGGTCGGTTCAAGATTTCCTCAGCGCCGTGGAACTCGGGAGATGGCTTAAACCCTAGCGTTGAACGGCGCTTTTCCCGCTTTCCGGCGGCGGCTTAAGGTTTCTGTCACGGTTCTTGCATATCAATCGGCCAGTGTTTTGGAACGGCCGGTCATATTGTGATTACAGTCGATTACAGCAATTATCTCGAGCAGCAGAGCGAATGGGCGAAAAGCCTGTGCCGCGTGGCGAAAACGCTGGATGCGGAACCCGCCAGCGAGATGGGGGAAATCTCCGCGGGGGCGCTGCGGCGCCTGATGCGGTTCGGAATACCGGGCTGGCGCACAAAGACATATCTCCGCTGAATTCTCTCTCAACCCCTCGCGCGGACGGCCGCGATGGATTAGGCTTTCCGGCAATCGCATTGTCACGTCGGGAGAGCTGAGATGTCCGATTTACCGAAATCGATCGAGATTCACGAAGAAGGGCCGCGCGAAGGGTTTCAGATCGAACCCGGGCCGATTTCCACGGCAGACAAGATCGCGTTTATCGACGCGCTGTCGGAAACCGGTTTGCAGGAAATTCAAATCGCTTCCTTCGTCAATCCGAAGCGGGTCCCGGGCTGGGCCGATGCGGAAGAGGTCGTGTCCGGCGTGAAGATGCGCGACGGCGTCCGCTATACGGGGCTGTGGCTGAACGAGAAGGGCCTGTTGCGGGCGCTCGACGCGGAGGGGCTGACCCTCAAAGGATCGATCTCGAACGTGACCTCCGAGGCGTTCATGATCCGCAACACCAACCGGGACAAGGCGCAGAACCGGACGGTTCAGATCAATCAGATCGAGACCTACAAGAAACACGGCATCCCGATGTATCGCGGTGGTGTCATGGCGGCGTTCGGCTGCAATTTCGAGGGCGAGATCCCGGTCTCGCGCGTTCTCGAGTCGATCGAAGAGATCATGGACATCGCCGCGGAAACCGAGTCCCCGGTCAAGGTGATCT
>JAPPPC010000699.1 GCA_028817685.1 Rhodospirillaceae bacterium | reverse complement strand
TATAAGTGTCTGGCCTTGATTTCCGGTGGAGAGGCGGTGATAAGCCACTTCGCGACCCTGCCCTATTCCTATCAGGAACTGCAGAGCGGCAAGGTGTGGAAGGTCACGGACTCCTATGAAATTCTGGGTGGCCAGCACTCGGTTCTGGTGATGAGCGCCAGCAAGAAGTTCAAGGAAGAGAATCCGAAGACCTACCAGGCCGTCATCGACGCGTTCGCCGAGGCCTTTGCCTGGGTCAATGCCAATCCGGACAAAGCGGCGGAAACCTATATCCGCTACACGAAATCGAAGCTGCCGGAGAAGACCGTGCAAGCCCTGCTGCACGACAAGGGTGAGATGGACTTCTCGATGGTGCCGAAACACACCATGAAGTATGCCGATTTCCTGAACAAGATTGGTGACATTCCGAAAGCGAAGAGCTGGAAGGATTACTATTGGGACAACAACTACCAGTTCAACGGTAGCTGACCCAATGAACGACACAGCGACCGGAACGGCGGGGGTATCTCCCGCCGTTCCCACTGTTGAGCCGATTCTCGACGTTTCGGGGGTCACGCTTCAATACAAGACAAAAGAACATCTCATTACAGCCACCTACAGGGTGGATTTTCAGGTTTTCCCATCCGACCGGTTCGTCCTGCTCGGCCCCTCCGGCTGCGGCAAGTCCACGCTGTTGAAGGGCGTGGCGGGATACATGCAGCCGGTCGAAGGCGCAATGAAGCTGAAAGGCCGCGAGATCACCGAACCGGGTCCCGACCGGGTGATGGTCTTTCAGGAATTCGACCAGTTACTGCCGTGGAAGACGGTGAAGCAGAACATCACTTTCGCGCTCATGAACGGCGGAAAATGTTCCTCCAAACAAGAAGCCGACGACGTCGCAATGGAGTACATCTCCAAGGTGAAGCTGGAGCGGTTCGAGGACACCTACCCGCACATGCTGTCTGGCGGCATGAAACAACGCGTCGCGATCGCGCGCGGCATGGCGATGGAACCGGACATCCTGCTCATGGACGAACCGTTTGCGGCGCTCGATGCGCTGACACGGCGCCAGATGCAGGAAGAGCTACTGCAACTCTGGGACGACACCAAGTTTACCGTCCTGTTCGTGACGCACTCGATCGAAGAGGCGGTCATTATCGGCAGCCGGATCCTGATCCTGTCGCCACACCCGGGACAGGTAAAGGCGGAGCTCAACGCCCACCAATTGGGTCACAGCGATGTTGGCGATGCGGAATTCGCGCAGTTGCAGGAAAAAATCCACGCAATGATCTTTGCCGACCGGGTCCTGGAAGACGAGACATTGCCCAATGTCTGATCAGTCGGTGACCAGCAGCGGCGTCTACGTCCGACCGGAGTTCGAGAACGAGATCGGCGCGGCGGGCACGGGAGAGGTGGAACGCCGGCTTTCGATGTTCGAGCGTATCTCGAACATCGATCCCCTGCGCAAGTTCACCATCCTGATCATCATGGTCGTCATCTGGGAGCTTTACGCCCGTATCGGCGAAATCAACGAGCTCATGTTTCCGACATTCTCGGCGACGGGCACGGCCCTTATCGACGCGCTTGTGAATGCGGGTCTGCTGGTCAATGTCTGGAACTCGCTGAAGCTTTTGTTGTCGGGATACGCCATCGGCATCTCGATTGCCGCGGTGCTGGTGATCCTCGCCGTGGGCAGCCGCATCGGCAGCGACCTGCTGACCACCTTGACGGCGATGCTCAACCCGCTGCCGGCGATCGCCCTGTTACCGATGGCGATGCTGTGGTTCGGCCTTGGTCCCGGCGCCATCATCTTCACGCTTCTGCACTCGATCATCTGGCCGGTCGCCTTGAACACGCACTCCGGCTTCCAAAGCGTGAGCGAAACCTTGCGGATGGTCGGCGGCAATTATGGGCTGAAAGGCCTGCGCTACATCTTCAAGATTCTCGTTCCCGCGGCCTTCCCATCGATCCTCACCGGATTGCGGATCGGCTGGGCCTATGCTTGGCGCACGCTGATCGCGGCCGAGCTCGTTTTCGGCGGACAGGTCGTCGATACATCAGGGCAGCTCGGTGCTGAAGGGTCCAACTCCGGCGGTCTCGGATGGATCATCTTCGAGAGCCAGATGGAAAATCAGACGCCTTATGTGTTTGCCGGATTGTTCATGGTCATTCTCGTCGGCATCACGGTCGAAAACGGCTTCTTCCGGAACATCGAAGAAAAGACAGTGCGCAAATGGGGCATGCAAAAAGCGTAAGTGACCCTGTTGGCAAGGATTTAGGATGAGCGACAACGCTGTAGAGATTCACGTTCGACCCGAGTTCGAAAACAAGAACCTCGGCAAGGCGACAGACGTCGATGTCGAACGGCCGCTTTCAATGTTTGAGCGGATCGCGAACATCAATGCCGTCCGCAAATTCAGCATCCTGCTCGGCCTGCTATTCGCGTGGGAGATCTATACGAGAGTGTCCGGCGTCGAGCCGCTATTGTTCCCCAGTTTCAGCGAAAGCGCCGGTGCGCTTTGGGAAACCATACTGACCGGCGAAATGCCCACCAAGATTTGGGTGACCATAAAGATACTGCTGGTTGTATATGCGGCCGTTCTGGTTTTCGACGCGTTGTTGCTGTTTTTGTAATTGTTTATAATGGTCGGCAGCGACGTTCTGGGCACCCTCACCGCGATGTTCCAGCCGTTGCCGGCGATCTCGCTTCTGCCGCTCGCCATGCTGTGGTTCGGGCTGGGCGCGTCGAGCCTGGTGTTCGTCACCATTCACTCCGTTCTTTGGGCGGTTGCGCTCAGCACCCACGTCGGATTCATGGGAGTCAGCGAAACCTTGCGCATGGTCGGGCGGAACTATGGACTGCGCGGCATTCCCTATATCTTCAAGATTCTCGTGCCGGCGGGGTTCGCCTCGATCCTGATCGGCCTCAAAGTCGGATGGGCCTTCGCCTGGCGCACCTTGATCGGCGCTGAGCTGGTCTTCGGCGCCCTGTCCGGTTCCGGCGGTCTCGGTTGGATGGTCTACGAGAAAGGCGAGAATTTGGAGACGACCTACGTGTTTGCCGCCCTGTTCATGGTCATCGTCATCGGATTGCTGGTCGAAAATGTCTTCTTCCGCAACATCGAGATGAACACGATCAACAAATGGGGCATGCAGCGCTGACCCCCGCGGAGGAATGGAAATGACGATTTCGACGAAACCGATGACGACGACCCGTTTCGTCGTCGAGGTCGAGGGCATCGACCTGTCCAAGCCGGTCGACGGCGCCACCGTTGCCGCGCTGCGCAAGGAGATCAACGAGCACTCGATCCTGGTGTTCCGCGGCCAGACCATCGACAACGATCAGCATATCGCCTTCAGCCGCAATTTCGGCGATCTCGAAATCCATACGGTGAAACAATATTTGCTGCCGGACTATCCCGAGATCATCGCGCTGGCCAACCGTGGCGAGAACGGCACGACGCCGATCGACAATGGCGGCGCCTATTGGCACACGGACATTTCGTACAAAGCCAAACCGCCCATGGGCTCATTGCTCTATTCGCTCGAGGTGCCGCCGGAGGGTGGCGATACGATGTTCGCCGACATGTATGCGGCTTACGATGCGCTGGACGATGACATGAAGGCGCGCATCGACGACCTACGTGCGGTTCATGGCTACGAGGCCCGCTTCACGAAGATGGGCGAAGGCGGCAAACGGCCCAAATTATCCGCCGAGCAGCTTGCCGAGGTGCCGGAAGTGAGCCACCCGGTCGTCCGCATCAACCCGGAGACCGGCCGTAAGGCGCTCTACGTCAATGAAGGTTTCACCTTGAGTATCGAAGGGCTGCCGATGGACGAAAGCCGCGACCTGCTCGACACGCTCAACGCCCACGCCATGCAGCCGGACTTCGTCTACTCGCATCATTGGCGCGTGGGCGACTTGGTTTTCTGGGACAACCGTGCCGTCATGCATTGCGCCACGGGCTACGACACGAGCTACGCCCGCACCATGCATCGCACGACGATCCAAGGCGACATGCCGATCTAGCCTGATATCGCTTTGGGCAACTGAACAAAATCTAGCCGCCGGTTGCCGCGCAGGCACGATCCCGCCGCCTTAATTTTGGCGGGGAATCAACGATCTCACCCCCGGGTCAGGTTTGGCATCCCGCTTGCAATTACGAGATTACAAGGAAGCGGGCCCACCCTCCCTCGGACCATTCGTCCATTCTGTGCAAACTTCGGGGTCCGTTTCCTTGACCAATCTCGTTTCCCGCAAAACCGAAAATCGTTGCGGCGAGACCAATTGACACAGCGCCCAAACGGCCATGGCGCGTACCAACGGCGCCGGGTCATCGAGCAGCCGTTCCGCCACGCTGGCTAAGTCGGGATCCGCGCTGTTTCCGATCGCGATCAAGACATTGCGCACGAACCGGTCGCGTCCGGTCCGTTTGACCGCGGTCCCTTTGAACAGCTCACGAAAGGCAGGGTCGTCGAGCGCCGCCAATTCGGCTAGACGCGGCGCCGCCAGCGCCTCCCGTTTTTCCAAGGCCGGTTCGGTCGCGGCATGGGCGTATTTGTTCCAGGGACATACGGAAAGGCAATCGTCACAGCCATAGATCCGGTTACCCATTGCCGCCCTGAATTCTCTCGGGATATGCCCCTTATGCTCGATCGTCAGATAGGAGATGCAGCGTCTAGCGTCGAGCCGATAGGGCTCCGGGAACGCCTTCGTCGGACAGACATCCAGGCAGCGCGAGCAGCTGCCGCAATGATCCGTTTCACCCGTATCGGCCGGCAACTCAAGTGTCGTGTAGAT
>JAPPPC010000048.1 GCA_028817685.1 Rhodospirillaceae bacterium | reverse complement strand
ACAACATCAAATACGACGCGCTGCTGCTGTCGCGCTACGGCATCGAAGTCGGCCCGATCGACGACACGATCCTGATGTCTTTCGTGCTGGATGGCGGACGCAATGGACACGGTATGGACGAGCTGTCGCAGCTGCATCTGGACCATACCTGCATCAGCTTTAAGGACGTCGCCGGCACCGGCAAGAACCAGGTGACGTTCGACTATGTACCGCTGCAGAAGGCCGGCGACTACGCGGCCGAAGATGCGGACATCACATTGCGGCTGCACCGGCTGCTGAAACCGCGGCTCGTCGAGGACCGCATGACGACCTTGTACGAAACGGTCGAGCGGCCGTTGATTCCGGTCGTCGCGGCGATGGAGCGCGAAGGCGTGCTGGTCGACCCGACGGCATTGCGCGATCTCAGCAAGGATTTCGGCCGGCGCATGGGCGATTTGGAGACCGAAATCCACGAACTCGCTGGCGAAGAGTTCAATATCGGGTCACCGAAACAGCTGGGCGAGATCCTGTTCGGCAAAATGTCCCTGCCCGGCGGGAAAAAGACCAAGACCGGCGCCTACAGTACCGACGCCCGCGTCCTGGAAGATCTGGCCGCCGCGGGACACGACCTGCCGCTGCGGGTAGTCAACTGGCGGCAATTGTCGAAGCTGAAAAGCACCTATGCCGACACGCTGGTCGAGCAGGTCAATCCGGATACCGGCCGCATCCACACTTCCTATGCGATGACTGGGGCGCAGACCGGTCGCATGGCCTCGACCGATCCGAATCTGCAAAACATCCCGATCCGCACGGAGGAAGGCAGGCGCATCCGGCAAACCTTCATCGCGGCGCCGGGGCACAAGCTCGTCTCGCTCGACTACAGTCAGATCGAATTGCGCGTGCTGGCCCATATCGCCGGGATCGACACGCTGGTCGAGGCGTTCCGAAACGGCCTCGACATCCATGCCATGACCGCCAGCGAAATGTTCAACGTCCCCATCGAGGGTATGGACCCGATCGTCCGGCGCAATGCCAAGGCGATCAATTTCGGCATCATCTACGGCATCAGCGCCTTTGGCCTGGCACGCCAGCTGTCGATCCCACAGGGCGAGGCGAAAAGCTACATCGAGTCCTATTTCGAACGTTTCCCCGGCATAAAGGACTATATGGAAGCGGCCCGCGAGCAGTGCCGCCGGACCGGCTTCGTCGAAACCCTGTTCGGCCGCCGCATCCACCTGCCGCAGATCAACGACAAGAACCATATGCGCCGCAACTACGCGGAGCGGCAAGCGATCAACGCACCGATCCAGGGTTCCGCGGCGGATATCATCAAACGCGCGATGATCCGGGTACCGAAGGCGCTGGCGGAAGCGCAACTCGCCTCGAAGATGCTGCTGCAGGTCCATGACGAACTGCTGTTCGAGGTGCCGGAAGACCAGGTCGACCGCACCATCGAAACCGTTACAACCGTCATGGAAGGCGCCACCGCGCCGCGCCTGGAGCTGAATGTGCCGTTGATCGTCGATTCCGGCGTCGGCGACAATTGGGACGACGCGCACTAACGACCCTGTCCCACGAAGCCCCCCAATCGATACGCCCGCCGCCAGCAGATCAAACCGCTACCGGTAGGTCGTTTAAAGGAGCCAACGCAGACCGATGACCCGACACGTCAACCACGAAAAACTGCATGACATCATCGCCGAGATCTGCAGCCATGCCGGCAGCAAGGGCAAGGAGCCGCAACAGGTGGCCGACAACCTCGTGATGGCCAATTTGATGGGCCATGACAGCCATGGCGTGGGCATGCTGCCGCGCTATATCGAATGCGTACACAGCGGCACCTTGAACCCGAATACTGGCGCGGAAATCGTCGTCGATAGTGGCGCGCTGATTGTCGTCGATGGCAATGCGGGGTATGGCCAGGTCGTCGGCGAGGAAGCGATGGATTTCGGCATCGCACGGGCGAAAGAACATGGCGTTGCCATCGTCGCGACGCGCAATTCGTTTCATCTTTGCCGCATCGGCGCCTGGGCCGAACAGTGCGCGCGCGCCGGCTTCGTGTCCATGCACCACACCAACGTTATGGGAAGACGCCCGTTGGTCGCCCCCTATGGCGGTGCCGAAGCGCGCTATGTCACCAATCCCTACACGGTCGGCCTGCCCGCCACGGAGGATAGCCCGATGACCATCCTCGACATGGCGACCAGTGTCATCGCCATGGGCAAGGTGCGGGTCGCCAAGAACAAAGGCGAGCAGGTGGCGGAAGATATTCTGCTCGATTCCGACGGCAAACCGTCGACGGACCCCAACGTCATGTATAGCGACCCGCCGGGCGCCGTGATGCCATTCGGCGGTCACAAGGGTGGCGGGCTGGCGCTGATGAACGAGTTACTGGCCGGCATCCTGTCCGGCGGCCAAACCATGCGCGGTGACACGCTGTTCAAAAACGATCAAATCATCAATTGCATGCTCAGCATCATCATCGATCCGTCGAAACTGATCGACAATGCTTTCTACGCCGCCGAGTTGGACGCGACCTTGAAATGGGTGAAGGCGTCGAGACCGATAGACCCGGACAAGCCGGTTCTGGTGCCGGGCGAACCGGAGCAGATTACCAAGAAGGAACGGGAAGCGAACGGCATCCCGATCGACGATGCGACCTGGGAAGAATTGCTGGTCGCCGCAGATTCCGTGGGGTTGGGACGGAACCGCATTACCGATATGAGCGTTTGACGGCAGGATAGAGCCGCACTTCGCAACGCTGGCAATTGTGCTAAACAGGCATCAACAGAGTCATACACAGTTTCACGCAGGGAGCATCTCACCATGCTGAAGATCATCGGGCGCCGGACGTCCGGCAATGTCATGAAACCGCTATGGGCGGCGGACGAGTTGGGCTTGGAATACGAACAAGTCGATGTGGGCGGAAAGTTCGGCGGCAACGATACGGCCGAATACCTCGCCATGAATCCGATGGGGCTCGTGCCGACCCTAGTGGACGGCGACTTCACGATGTTCGAGTCGAATGCGATCACGCGTTACATCGCGCAGAAATATGGCCAGGGCTCGCTTTGGCCCGACGATCCGCACGCCCGCGCCACCGCCGACAGCTGGATGGATTGGAAACTGAACGCGGTCAATCCGTTCATGCGCATCGTCTTCTGGGGCCTGGTCCGCACGGCGCCCGAAGACCGCGACATGGACCAGATCAATGCGGGCATCGAACAGGGCGTAAAGTTCTGGGGCATGCTCGACACGCATCTTGCAGGGCGCAACTACATCGCCGGCGACGACCTGACGATGGGCGATATCCCTGTCGGCCCGCAGGCCTTCCGCTGGTTCGAACTGGTGAGTGAAGATCAACGGCCGTCGATGCCGAACCTGGAAGCTTGGTATCAGCGCCTGACGGAGCGTCCGGCCTTTATCAAGAACTGCATGAACCCGCTGGAGTAGCGGGTCCGATCGGCTTTAGAGCCTTCACGCTGCGGGCCGTCGACACCAGAATTGATACATCCCGGCAAAGGTCCGCGGATATTTCTGCTCGAACGTCCACCAGTGTTCGAGGGTGCCCCACGGCGAGTCATCGGGAAACATTTCCGCGTAGGATCGCCGGGTGTCGTCCGAGAGGCTGAACCCGCGAAACTCCAGCCCTTCGGCTCGCAGAACATCGCCGATTTCCGGAATCGTGAATTGCCATTCGCTGACATGCAAGGCGAGATCCCTGAAACCGCTCTTCGTGGAAAAATCCGGAGAATCCGTCAAGGCCGGTTCATCGCTTCCGACGGCCCGGTCCATCAGTCTTCGGCGATAGGCACGAAGCGCATCGTCATCGGCCTCCGGTCCCGGCCAATCGGGCTCCTCGGAAAGCGCCTGAATTACCTGCCGCGAGAGGGCGCTGTACAGCCCTATCAACATCAATCCGCCGGGTCGGAGCCGGCGAATCACCGCACGCCATCCTTCGCCGGGGTCGGCCAAGTGATGCAGGACGCCGACACATTCGATCACATCGAAATCATCTTTCGTCTCGTCGAGACGCAATATGTCGCCGACCTCGAAACGCAGGTTTTCTGCACCGAACAACGCTGCCATTCGTGCGCCGTAGGCCAGGCTCGCCGCGCTAACGTCCATCGCCAACACCCGAGCCTCCGGACCGAATTCCAAAGCCGCATGGATCGCCTGACGACCGGTTCCCGCGCCAGCGATCAATACATCGCAAGGCCCGTCGATGAAGGTGAGTTCATCCTCTAGGAAATGAGCGCCGAGGCGTTCTTTGGCGCTTCCAGGCTGCGGCGAATCCAAGCTAAGCCAGCGCGGATAGGGATCGGCCACATATTGACCGGCGACGAGACGCGAGGTTTCGTCGGTGACGGCCGTCAAACATGGCAGCGCTTCCGCGTGTGCAGCCTCCAACCGACAGACTTCCAGCTCTTCGGTCAGCAAGGCCCGCAGGGCTTTGGGTTTCACCTTGTCGAACGAGCGCGCCTCTTGACCGACCGTTTCGCGAAACGGCCGATAAAGCGACAACAGCATAAAGGTACCACCCGCGGGAGCATCGCCCGCCGCCAACGCGTCGATGTCGACCGCCAGTTCGGAAAGGCGGCGCCTTTCCGCGTCGTCGGCGAAGAAGATAAACTCGTTGTTGAGGCATTGCCGGATCAGCACGCACGCGAATTCGTAAACCGGCCGCACCCTGGACAATTCCGGCGTTAACAGCAGCCGCCGCCGAAACGCGGTCAGCAGCATTTCGATTTCAATATCGGCAACGACACCGTAGGTCAGGGCGGCCCTGAACAACCTGTCACGCAC
>JAPPPC010000716.1:2420-4802 GCA_028817685.1 Rhodospirillaceae bacterium | reverse complement strand
TAATCCGGACATGACGCTGAAGATCATCGGCCGCCAATGGTATTGGACATACGAATATCCGGATCATGGTGATTTCACGTTCGATGCGAATATCGTCAGCGAAGAGGACCTTGCGAAGGATCCAAGCCTGAAGCGCAACATGGACACGGATGAACGCGTTGTGTTGCCCGTGGGTAAGAAAATCCAGCTACTGATGACAGCCTCGGATGTGCTTCATAACTGGGCGGTTCCCGCCTTCGGCATCAAGCTGGATACGGTGCCGGGCCGGTTGAACGAGACCTGGGTTCAAATCAACAAGCCGGGCGTCTATTACGGTTTCTGCTCCGAACTGTGCGGCGTCAATCACGCTTACATGCCGATTACCGTCGAGGCGGTGTCGCCGGAGGCGTTCGAGAAATGGGTCAAACAGGCCCAGAAGAAGTACGCCAAGGTAGATGGCACGCCACCGTCGGTGGATGTCGCCAAGAACGCCGACTAGGACGCTTAGAGGAAGGGATTCGATATGGCTGCCGGACACGCAGATCCAACCGGTTGGAGACGCTTCGTCTATTCGACCAACCACAAAGACATCGGCACGATGTACCTGTTCATATCGGTCTTGGCCGCGCTGATCGGTGGCGCGTTCTCGATCTATATGCGCATGGAACTGATGGAGCCGGGCGTCCAATACATGACCAACGAGGACGGCACGCCCGACGGTCATGCGTTCAACGTCTTCGTCACGGCACACGGCCTGATCATGGTGTTCTTCGTGGTCATGCCGGCGCTGATCGGTGGGTTCGGCAACTGGTTCGTGCCGTTGATGATCGGGGCGCCGGACATGGCCTTCCCGCGGATGAACAATATCAGTTTCTGGTTGCTCGTCCCGGCGCTGTTGCTGCTGTTCTTCTCGGCCATTGTCGGAGGCGGGGCAGGCACCGGCTGGACGGTCTATCCACCCTTGTCAAATGTGGAAGGCCATCCAGGTGCGTCAGTCGATATGGCGATCTTCGCACTTCACTTAGCGGGCGCCTCTTCGATTCTGGGCGCGATCAACTTCATTACGACGATCTTCAACATGCGCGCGCCGGGCATGACCCTGCACAAGATGCCGCTGTTCGCATGGTCGATCCTGGTGACGGCGTTCCTGTTGCTGCTGTCGCTGCCGGTTCTCGGTGGTGCGATCACGATGCTCCTGACCGACCGTAACTTCGGCACGGCCTTCTTCAAGCCGGAAGGCGGCGGTGACCCGATCCTGTTCCAGCATCTGTTCTGGTTCTTCGGGCATCCGGAAGTCTACATCATGATCCTGCCGGGCTTCGGCATCGTCTCGCACATCATCTCGACCTTCTCGAAGAAGCCGATCTTCGGCTATCTCGGCATGGCCTATGCGATGGTGGCGATCGGTTTCGTCGGCTTCATCGTCTGGGCACACCACATGTACACGGTGGGCATGGACATCGACATGCGCGCCTATTTCGTCGCGGCCACTTTGGTGATCGCGGTGCCAACGGGCGTCAAGGTGTTCAGCTGGATCGCCACGATGTGGGGCGGGTCGATCCGTTTCGATACGCCGATGCTTTGGGCGGTCGGGTTCATCTTCCTGTTCACGGTCGGCGGTGTCACGGGCGTCGTTCTGGCCAATGCGGGCGTCGATCTGGCACTGCACGATACCTACTATGTGGTGGCGCATTTCCACTACGTGCTGTCGCTTGGCGCGGTGTTCTCGATCATCGCCGGGACGTATTACTGGTTCGGTAAGATGACGGGACGGCACTATCCGGAGTGGGGCGGCAAGCTGCATTTCTGGACGACGTTCGTCGGCGTGAACCTGACATTCTTCCCGCAGCACTTCCTGGGGCTTGCAGGCATGCCGCGCCGCTATATCGACTACGCCGACGGGCTTGCCGGTTGGAACATGGTCTCGTCGATCGGTGCGTATATCACCGCGGCGTCGACCCTGTTCTTCTTCGTCATGCTGCTTTGGGCGATGAAGGCTGGCCGCCCGGCGGACGCCAGCTACTGGGGCGAAGGGGCGACGACCTTGGAATGGACCGTATCCTCGCCGCCGCCGTTCCACAGCTATGAGGAACTGCCGCAGATCAAGTAGCGGCAGGCCGGCGAACCAGCCACTGGGGGGCAATTCAAGGTGAGCGATACCGCATATCGCACGATGGAGCAGCCGGAAACGGCGCTGGCGGGGCCGGGAGACTATTTCGCCCTGCTCAAGCCCAGAGTCGTATCGCTTGTCGTGTTCAGCGGTTTGGCCGGCCTTCTGGTGGCGCCGGGGGAAATTCATCCGCTGATCGCCGCCGTCGCGGTCCTGTGCATTGCTGTGGGTGCGGGCGCCTCGGGTGAGATCAATATGTGGTACGACAGCGTTATCGACGCGGTCATGGATCT
>JAPPPC010000716.1:0-2410 GCA_028817685.1 Rhodospirillaceae bacterium | reverse complement strand
CACGCGACAACGTCCGATTCCGATGGGGCGGGTCGCCCCGGGCGAGGCGTTGGGTTTCGGCGTGGTCCTTGCGACGGGCGCCGTTGCCCTCATGGGATTGGCCGTGAACTTTGCGGCGGCTGCGCTGTTGGCCGTTGCGACCCTCTTCTACGTTTTCGTCTACACGATGTGGCTCAAGCGGCGTACGCCGCAGAACATCGTGATCGGTGGCGCAGCCGGTGCCTTTCCGCCGATGATCGGCTGGGCGGCGGTCACCGGGTCTGTCGGTTTAGAATCTTTGCTGTTGTTCGCTTTGATCTTCTTTTGGACACCGCCGCATTTTTGGGCCTTGGCGTTGTATCGGAACGGCGACTACGCGCGCGCCGGCATTCCCATGCTGCCGGTCGTGGCGGGCAAGACCGAAACCAAAAAACAAATGATCCTCTACACCGTGCTGCTAATCCCCCTGGGGGTCGCACCGGTGTGGTTCGGATTTGTCGGCTGGGTGTATGGCAGCGCGGCAGCGTTGCTGGGACTGATCTTCCTGGCGGCGGCGATCGCGGTGTGGTTCGACCGGACCGACAAGTCGGCGAAGCGGATGTTTGGTTATTCTATTTTTTATCTTTTTGCGTTATTCGCGGTCATGGTGGCCGACGCGACGCTGGGTTTGAGCGGATAACGTGCCATGAGTACGAGGACAGCAACGGATACCATGGCGGAAGACGAAGAGAAGGGCCGCTTTCCGAGCGAGATGCACAAGCGGCAGCGGTCGAAAAATCTGACGATGCTTGCGGTTTTGGTCGGGCTGGTCGCGCTGTTCTACGTTCTCGCGCTTGTCCGCATGGGAGGCGGCTAGCGGCATGATGAGGCGCACAGGAAATCGCCGGATTCTCTTGTCTTGCCTCGGCATCGTGGCAGGCATGACCGCGTTGTCGTTCGCCGCGGTGCCGCTTTACGACTTGTTCTGCCGCGTGACCGGCTATGGCGGCACGACCCAGCAAGCCGCGGAAACGACGGGCGAGACTGTCGACCGGGTTGTGCGTATCCGGTTCGATGCGTCGGTTGATCCCAGTTTGCAGTGGGAGTTTCAGCCGGTGCAGCGCGAACTGTCCATGCGCATCGGCGAGAGCGCTGTTGCGTTCTACAGGGCGCGAAATGTCGCGCAAACACCGGTCGTCGGTGCCGCCGCTTTCAATGTAACGCCTTTGAAAGTCGGTAAGTACTTCAACAAGATCGAATGTTTCTGCTTTACGGAGCAGAAGCTCGAGCCGGGAAAATCCATCGATATGCCGGTGACGTTTTTCGTTGATCCGGAGATCGTGAACGATCCCAATCTCGATGATGTCAAACTCATTACGCTGTCCTATACCTTCTTCGAGGTCGAAGAGGAGACGGACGAAAAGAAGGCGGAACTCGCCGAGCCGGCAAGTCAGCGGGCGGTTAATTGAAGACCTGATTGCCGGTAAACGACGAGAGCAGAAACTGGAACGAGAGAGAGCCGAGAAATGAGCGCCGAACATAGTCACGATTACCATCTCGTCGATCCGAGTCCCTGGCCGTTTGTCGGTACGATCGCCGGTGCCACGACGTTCTTCGGCCTGATCCTCTACATGCACAACGACTTCTTCGGCGAAGGCATGGAAGGGGTGTTGGAAGGTCTTGGTCTCTGGACTATTGCACCGGGCGTGGTGTTGCTGTTCATCACCGGCTGGTTCTGGTGGCGCGATGTGATCCGCGAGGCCGAGCATGAAGGGCACCACAAGCCGGTGGTCCAGCTCGGTATGCGTTATGGGATGGCGCTGTTCATCTGCTCCGAGGTGATGTTTTTCGCGGCGTTCTTCTGGGCCTTCTTCGGTGCCAGCCTGTTCCCGCGCGAATTGCCGTACGATTTGCCGGGCGGCGTCTGGCCGCCCGAAGGCATCGTGACCTTCGATGCGTTTGATCTGCCGTTCTTGAATACGCTGATCCTGCTGATGTCCGGCGTGACGGTGACCTGGGCGCACCACGCGTTGATCGAAGGCAATCGCAAGGGTTTGCTGAATGGCCTCGCCATCACGATTTTGCTGGGTATCTGCTTTACGATCCTGCAAGCCTATGAGTATTCGCATGCCGGATTTACCTTCACCGGCGGGATCTACGGATCCACCTTCTTCATGGCGACAGGGTTTCACGGTTTCCACGTGATTGTCGGCACCTGCTTCCTGATCGTGTGCTACTTCCGCGCCCGTGCAGGACACTTCAAACCCGACCATCATTTCGGTTTCGAAGCGGCAGCCTGGTATTGGCACTTCGTTGACGTTGTCTGGCTGTTCCTCTTCGTTTGCGTATATTGGTGGGGCGGCTGATTGCGAGGGGATGGCGAACTCCTTCCCACCCCTTTCCCCCTACGCGACTGGATTGCGCTGCCGGTGCCCATGGGCACCGGCAGCGC
>JAPPPC010000359.1 GCA_028817685.1 Rhodospirillaceae bacterium | reverse complement strand
GGCCGTCCCGGTACCGGCGACCGCCCGCGGCCGTTCGGGGGGTGCACCTAATGTAGGGAGCGCAGGCGCCGGAAAAGCGATTTTTCACCCCGAAGTGAACAGGTGTGTACGGTGCGAATTTTGCTCTATGACGCCGGCAGCGTCAGGCGGAACTCGGTGCCGTTTTCGCTCGAGTCGACCAGCGAAAGGTCGCCGCCATGATCGCGCGCCAACTCCCGCGCGATCGCCAGACCCAGGCCAGTGCCGCCGGCGCGGACCGAGCCTTCGAAGGGGCGAAACAGTTTCTCGCGCGCCCGCGCGGGCAAGCCGGGGCCGTCGTCACGAATTGCGATTTCGACCATATCGCCTTGGGATTTCGCGGTGACGCAGACGTGATCCGCACCCGCTTCGGCCGCGTTGCGGGTCAGATTGGTCAGGACTCGGAACAGTTGATCCCGGTCTCCGTTTACTTCCAGACCGTTATTGACCTGGTTCTGGATTTCGGTCTCGGTCCCACCGCTTCCCGCTACGCCGTTAGCGACATCCGCAACGAGCGGTGCCAAGGCAACTCTCTCCCGCCGCAACGTGATTTCTTCTTGCCGGACATAGTCCAGCGTATCGCTGCACAGGCCGACGGCGCGATCGATCGCGGACACCAGGGTCGGCGTGACCCGCCGGACGTCGGGATCCTCGCTGCCTTCGAGCCTGTCGGAGACGACAAGCGCGGAAGACAAGATGCCGCGCAGATCGTGATTGATCTTGGCAACCGCGGTTCCCAGTGCGGCCAGGTGCGCCTTTTGTTGCAATGCTGCGCGCAGAGCGCCCTGCATATTGGTCAGTTCACGCTGTGCGACGCCAATTTCATCGGTACGATGAGAGGGTTTGAATATCCGCTGCGCGTCTTCGGGATCCTCCCGAAACGCCGTCATGCTGTCGGTAATCCGTCGCATAGGGCGGACCAGCATCCACTGTAGCGTCAGAAAGACGAGCGTCGCGGTAACCAAGGAAATAAGCAGGGACAGTACGAAGATTCGTCCCGCAAAATCGACGACGGCAAGACGAAGGGGCCGCTCTTCCAAAACGATCTCGATGACGATATTCGGGTCCATAAGCGACGAACCCGAAACACGCAGTACCCGATCCTCGGTCCGCGTCAGAACCGCCATCGCATCCATGATCAACCTAGACCAAGAACGATCGCTCAGATCGACCGCGCCGTGCACCGCTGGCGGTGCTTCGCGGGACAGGATCAGCTTCGCGCCGCCCCGGCGTACATTGATTCCATATACCCCCACATGGGCCAACAGCTCTTCGCGCAGCCGGTCGCTCACCATTTCGTCGGGGGCAACGTCGAGCGTGCGCACGGCAAGGTACGCCGCGCTGAGTTTTTCGTTGAGCCAGGATTCGCGAAAGCGCGCGACCGATGGGACGAAGATCATGACCTCCGCCAGCATGACGAAGAAGATCGTGAGAACGAGCAGACGTGCCGAAAGGCTGCGCATGGCCGTGTTACCGCGAATACGCGCCTGTAATTTGAACCGGACTGGTGAATCGCAGCGTCATAATCGCTCTCCCCGCGTGCGCTGGAATTCTCACGAAGCGTTACGTTCCTTGAACTTCTTATACAGGATCGGCAACAGGGATAATATCGCCAACCCGACGAGTGCCAGAACGACATCGGGGGTCAGAATACCGGCGGCCGTAAACTCCTCGCCGCTATCGAAGATGCTGCCGAGTCCGGCGCCGACCTGGATGTAGACGACCGAGCCGGGAATGATGCCGAACAGCGTGGCCAGGAAGTACGTCTTCAGGCGCACGCCCAGGAAGGCCGGCACCAGATTGACGACGAAGAACGGAAAAATCGGAATGAGGCGCATCGCGAGAAGATAGTTGAACGCGTTTTCCTGGAAACCTTGCTCCATCTTCTGCAGCCAGGGACCCATGCGCGCTTTCAAGGCGTCGCCGATCGTGGTTTTCGCAACGAGAAACAAAGCCGTCGCGCCGATTGTTGCCGAAACGACGACAAATACCGTGCCGAGCGCCAGCCCGAATAGAAATCCGCCGACAATCGTCAGGACGGCCCCTCCCGGCAGAGAAAAAGCGACCACGACGATATAGATCGCCATGAAGGCCAGCGCCGTGACGAGCGTGTTGTTCTCAACCTGGTTGAGCAGCCAGCTGCGATGTTCGCGCAACGCTTCGAAGGTGATGTATTGGTCCAGTCCGGTCACGAAGAACAGGACGAACCCTGCAACCAATATCGCAAGCGGCCACAGCCGCTTCACGCTGAATGGCTGCCCGCCCTCTACGGTTTTTTCTGCTTGATCTTTGCTCACGCCACCCTCGCTTCGGCTGGACAGTGCTTCACGTCGCTCTATGCCCTATAGATTGCCATCTATTACACACGAGCGACACGCGCCAGTCACCTTAGCGTGACTTCTCATGATACCGTGGCGCCGACAATGGCAGATCGCGGCAAGACGCAGGTCAATTGACTTGCCGTATCGCACCTTTTATACAGCGCCATCCTTACGAAATCCGTAACCGGAGAGTCGTTGTGAAACGTACATTTCAGCCCAGCCGGATCGTCAGAAAGCGGCGCCACGGGTTTCGCAGCCGAATGGCGACAAAAGCCGGCCGCCGGGTCCTTGCCCGCCGCCGTGCCCGCGGTCGCAAGCGGTTGTCCGCTTAGTCTCACCGAAAAGCCATGCAAACGGCATTCGAGCGTCTAACCCGGCGCGCGGAGTTCCGTCGTTTGACCCGGGCGCGCCGGCGCTGGGCTACGCCCGGCTTGGTGTTGCAGGCGCTGGGGCGTCCCGGCGACGATGGTGCGCCGCGGGTCGGTTTGACGGCCAGCCGGCGGGTGGGTAATGCCGTGCGCCGCAATCGTGCAAGGCGGCGCTTGCGCGCGTTGGCGGAGAGGGTTATCCCTCTGCATGCCATGTGCGGCCATGACTACGTCCTGATCGCACGTACGGCGACCGTTGACAGGCCCTTTACGGCGCTTGTCGAAGACCTTGAAACCGCGATGAAGCGGCTCAACGTATGGCGGGACCAGTGAAAGGGCGTTCGATGTCTCCGGCGGCGGCCGTTTTGCGGCTATCGATCCGCGTCTATCAAGCCGCGATATCCCCGTTCTTCCCGGCGCATTGCCGCTATTGGCCCAGCTGTTCGGCTTACGCGGCGGAAGCGGTCCGGACACATGGCGCCATGACAGGCGGCTGGCTTGCAATGCGGCGGATCGGGCGGTGCCACCCCTGGGGCGGGTCAGGCTACGACCCGGTACCGGAATGCGCCTGCGGGCCTGAACATTTGCCTAAAAAGACGACGGTGAGCGAAGGAATGGAACAGGGCGCATGATGGAACACAAGAACCTGCTTGTCGCCGTTGTTCTGTCCGCCGTTATCCTGTTCGGCTGGCAGTATTTTTACGAAGGGCCGCGCCTGGAGAAACAGCAGGCGCTGATCGAGCAACAGCGCCTGGAAGAAGAGGCGCGGCAGAAGGCGGCGGGCGGCGGGCCTGCGGTGCCGGGCGACAGTACCGCCCCGCAACAATCCTCCGTTGGATCACCATCCACCAGCCTTGGTCCCAATCTCGGTGCGGCTGGCCTCTCCGCGGGGGCCACCTCCTCGGAAACGCGCGAGGCGGCGATCGCCAAATCGCCGCGGGTGAAGATCCAGTCGGACCGGATCGACGGGTCGATCTCGCTGGTCGGCGGCAGGGTCGACGATATCGTCCTGCTCGAATATCGCGAAACACTGGACCCGGACAGCGACAATATCATCCTGCTGCACCCGACCCAGGTGGAACGGCCCTATTATGCCGAATTCGGTTGGATCGGCCGGGACGTCAAGCTGCCGAAAGGCGATACGCTGTGGACGGCGAACAGCACGACATTGTCGCCGGAGAAGCCCGTCACCCTGTCTTGGGACAATGGCGAGGGGCTGATCTTCGAGCAGACCTTCGCGCTCGACGAAAATTATATGATCACGCTGACCCAGCGGGTGAAGAATCAAACGGCGTCGAATCTGACCTTGACGCCGTACGGGCTGCTGTCGCGCACCGGGACGCCGGATATTCTTGGCTTCTACATTCTGCATGAAGGTCTGATCGGCGTGCAGAATGAAGTTTTGGAAGAGGTCGATTACGAAGATTTGCTCGACGGCAAGCCGGTTGAATACACCTCGATCGGCGGGTGGCTCGGCATCACCGATAAATACTGGCTCGCGGCCCTTATTCCCGATCAGGGCGAATCGACGAAATCGCGCTTCGTTGCGGGCAAGCGGGGTCCTCTCAACCTGTACCAGTCCGACTATCTCGCGCAGCCCCGAAACGTCCCTGCCGGCGGGGCGGCGACCTACACGACCCACCTGTTTGCGGGCGCCAAGGAAGTGGGGCTTCTGGACAAGTATGAAAGCGAGCTGTCGATTCCGGCCTTCGACAAGGCGGTCGATTTCGGCTGGTTCTATTGGCTGACCAAGCCGATCTTCTACGCGATTCACTGGCTCAACGAGTATCTCGGCAATTTCGGCTTGGCGATCCTGGCACTGACGGTCGGCATCAAGCTGGTCTTCTTCCCACTCGCCAACAAGTCATACAAATCCATGAGCAAGATGAAGTTGCTGCAGCCGAAAATGGTCGAACTGCGCGACAAGTATGGCGAGGACAAACAGCGTCTCAATCAGGAGATGATGGCGCTGTACAAAAAGGAAGGCGCCAACCCGGCAGCCGGCTGTTTGCCGATCTTGATCCAGATCCCGGTATTTTTCGCGCTGTACAAAGTGCTGTTCGTCAGCATCGAGATGCGCCAGGCGCCGTTCTATGGCTGGATT